>JBCCSG010000172.1:0-14401 GCA_039200565.1 Cyanobacteria bacterium P01_D01_bin.50
AGTGATTACAACTATCTACGTATTATTTATTTTAATCACTCAGTACTTACACGAAATTCCTTAATTTAGCTCTTACAACTCATAATCATCATGTATTATTACGTACATTTGTTTTGAATTTACCTGAATTTATAAGCAGAAGTACGAGATATTAGTTAAACTTAAAACTCTTCTTACACAATAAAAACAAGTATTTTTTACTAATCTTTTACATTTATACGAATAATTTGGCATAGCATGTACTGAAGACCAATAACTGAAGTCTTGCAGTAGAGTGTTTAGCTATTATAAAAATTACTAAATATTTATAGTTTTTGAGACTGGATTTCTGACTGCCGTGGGTACCTTAAGTCTAATTCTCAGACAAAAGTCTATATTTAATAGACTAAACTATTATCAGTAATATTTATGTAATTAATTTAGCAGAAATTCAGTGTGTATACTCCACTATTCAGTGCAAGATCAAATCGCCCAATTCCTACTTTTTTATCTCGCACTTTGTTTGGCTAAAAGCCTTGGTGCATTAAGGATCTTCAACATATTATTTAGGAACTAATGTCTCATGAATATCGATTATTTTGACTTAAGTGAATTTAAGTTCACCAGAAAAGATGACGTAATCAATCTAGATCAGACTATATTCAATCCGGCAAACTCTATTATCAGGACTAAGAAAGGCGACGATCAAATCATTGGTAGTTCATCTGTTAGTTTTGGTTTGGGAGTTTCGATTGAGACAGCAGTCGCAGCAATCGATCAAGGTCTCGATCCTACTATCTCTGTCGAGTTTACTACTCAAGCAAAACTTAATGTTAGCGGGATTATAAATAGAGGTGATATCTATACAAATAGAGGCATGGATATAGTAAGCGGTAGTGCAACAGCAGAAGTTACTGCTGTTGCACAAACAGTGTCTGAAGCTATTGCCATAGCTAATACTGTAGATGCTACTGCAATAGCTAATAGTCTTGCTTCTGTAGAGATTAACGCTATTGCCAATGGCATTAACAACTCTGGTAAAATCTCTACTGGTTGGGGTAGTGATACCGTTGCTGGAGAAGTCACGGCTTCTGTTGCAGCGGTAGCTACGGCTAGTATAAATGTAGCAGCCATTGTCACTGCTATTTCTCAAGCCCCTATGTCTGAAGCTGTTAAAGCAGTTTCAGCAGGATTTGCTACAAGTTTAGCTTCTTCAAAAATCATTGCTAGAGGTATTAATAATAAATACGGTGAGATTGCAACAAATTCTGGTGCAGATAAAATTAGTGCTATAGCTACTTCTTATTCTGCTACCTATGCAGAAGCACAAATTTATAATTTGGCTGCTGCCACTCCTGAAAATCAAGCTTTAGCCTTATCAGTCGTCGAAGTCATTGCACAAACTGAAGATGTTGCCATCGGTATTGACAACAAGTTTGGTAATATACGTACTGGATATGGAGCCGATATTATAGAAGCGACTGGTAATGGTTCTGATAACGCCATGGGCATTTTCAATAAGTACGGTCAAATTAGTCTCGGTATAGGAAAAGATTTGATAGAAGCGACTGCGAATGCTTCTAATAACGCCATCGGAATTTTCAATAAGTACGGCGATATTCGTGGTGGAGATGGAGCCGATACAATCAAGGCGAGTGCCAATACCAATGGCAAAGGAACCGCCATTTTTAATCAGCAAGGTGATATTATCACTGGATATGGAGCCGATACAATCGAAGCTTACGCTACCGCAAGCGAATCTTACGGTATTTATGGCGGCAATGTTAATACTGGATATGGAGACGATACAGTAAAAGCTTCCAGCTTTGCAGGTGGAGTCAACATTAATATGGGCTATGGGATGGACTACGTTGAAGGTTTTGGTGAAGCTACAGTATATGGTGGGGCAGATTTCGATACACTAAGTCTTGGTTCTTACAATAAAAGCGATTTTGATATACAAACTGCCAATGGTTTCATTGTTTTTGAACTAGCTGGTACGATCATGGAAACCAGTGGATTTGAAAAATATACCTTTGCCGATGGAGATTACAGTTATGATTACCTGATAGCTTAAAGTATTTTATCTGCCTTGGCTGGAAGACAGATGGCAAAAGAAAAGTTTTTTACAAATTTATTGTTTTCCAGCTTTGAAATCTAAAACTTTACCATTTATAGGGCGTCTACCATCTGATTGGAGTTTTATAGATGTAATAGCGTTAATTACGGTATAACTTATATGATTTAAATCTCTGAATTACAGGTAAGTAGATGAATGTGAAAAATTATCTTTATGATAAGGAAGTTGTGAATGGTGAGTGGTAGTAAACCCTTATAGACGACGCATAAGCCCAGAAACATTAAGTAAGCTATGAATTATATCAACCAACACTTTGTAGGAATCACGAACTATTTACAAATAATTAGCAATGCTACAGTTATAGCAATATGAAATCGCTACTTTGTATTTTTAGAACTTATACAATCGACATATTTTCTTGTAGGGTGCTTCTACACTGACTGATTTTTGGGCGTTGCTGAATCAAAATCTAAATTAAAAATTTTGGTCTATATAAAAGAAGTTAAATTCAACCTCTCTATAAGGATTTTGACAATAACAGGAATAGCCGCGATTGTCACAAGACTCGGATGGTACGTGACAGTAAAAGCCTTATTATTACCTTAAAAATCAGTCAAAGTCTCACAGGGCTTCCATTAAAAATTTTTAATGGGTTCCCGTAAGGTGCCTCTACAAAAAATGTGCCAGCTGCGGCCATTCCTAACTTAATTCAGCAACATCATCCGATTGATACTTGCACCACTAATAGTATTAAATATATCTGCATTATTCTTTAAGTTATTAGAGTAATGATTAGCAAATACTACAAAATCTATCTATCTTACTATTTTCGTAAATACACTCAGGTTACTAAACGTACTTTTTGAAAAAACTGCTAATCTATTCCTTATGACAGATGTCATTTTTTTTTTATATATTCAATTTCATAATGATTCTCTTTTACTACTTTTGATAGATATCAAATACACATCGACTTGATATATATTTTTTATCCAAAGAAAAATATATCACTTTGGATGATTGAATTTAGCTAATGTTTGTGTATGTCTACTTTCTTATTGTTGAGTATTTTTAAAGTTATATTTAGTGATGAGTTAACTAAACCCGTTGCTTGCTTTTCAATGGGAGATTCTAAATATTAATCATGAATTTAAATTTGCTTTATTTTAAAGCTTTAATGAAGATACTGTATTTTTTTTATCAGATTGAGTTTTTTTTATGATAAACTCTTGACAGTAAGTTCAATAATTTATTATTAATTACTTGATTCGATCAAACGGGCGAAAAAATATTGTTCTATAAAAAAAGCTATGTTTTTTCGCGCATTTGAGGGCTGATAATAGATTGTTGAGTAAGTAATCCCTAATGACAGGCAAGTTTGGCAGAAAAACGTTCCCCTTGAGCAACCTTCTTTAACATATGTCTACGATATTTAATTGTAAACATTTGTTAAGTTTTTCATAGCTAACTGAAGTATTTTTTGGAGCATTTAGATAATTAATATTTAGAGCAAGGATAAATATTGATAATAGTGGCTTTTTTGCTTTAATTATCCATATTTTTTGTAGTTAGAGAAAGACGGGAGTTAGGCTTGCACTGCTGTGTAAAGCTGCTCTAGCTCCAATACTTATAAGTTATGATCGTGGATTCTCTCTTAGGATTCGATCGTAAGTTCATAGCTGCAAAAGTGTTTACATACTCTTCCATAGGTTGTCATCAACTTTGACAACTACATTTACATTCCCTTGATATCAGTTTGTTTTGACTCTGATATAGTAACTAATTTTTAACTTTAGTGAAATTTGTTTACATAACTCAAAGTCAAGTGAATCTCTGGAGCTATATACATTAGGCAGTCCATAGCTCGATCTAGATGGTGTATGTACATCATTAAATAGTCGGATATTACATAAATTCAGAAAAAATACCCGTTTATATAAGGTAAGGTGTAAATCATGGAGGTTGAAAAATATAATTTATAAAAGGCTCTTATAAGAAAGGTTCATACCCTTCTTGAAATAAGCTGACTTTATAGGTTTAAATAATGAGGTCTCCTTGATGATTGTATTGAGAGATCCGATACTTAAAAAAGCTTAACAAGCAGTTTAAGTCATTTTACAATCTTTATTAGATTGGGAATGGCCGCAAGCATCACAAGAGTGGGATGGTGCGTGACACTAGAAACCGTATTATTACCTTATAACTCAGTGTAAGTGTCACGTGCCCCTACAAAAAAATGTGCCAGTTGCCGGCACTCCTATAGATATCCTAATTTTTTTCATCATTGGGGGAATAAAAAGGTCAACAATCACAGGTGAAGTTAACAATTTTTTATTATTTAGATTGGGAGATTGATTTGATGAAGAATTTTTATGATGTTTAATTGAGATTTTTATGCTTGAGATTTACTAACCAAGGGCAAGTTCCCCCAAACATTGGCACTGTTAGGGGAAATACTCCCGAGGTTAGTTGCAGAGAATAGAAGAAATTAGCAAAACTGTAGAACCTTGGCGGGGTTTTGACCTACAGCGACGCTTGACTATTGATAGCAACTTATAGAGATTATGTCACATCAATTTAGTTTCCTACAAGTTTTTGTAGGATATGATTCCGTACTAAGTCATTTATTGACTAGTTTAGGGCGGAGTCGTAAGTTAAAAGTTTTACCAGTCGGCTCAGTTATAGGACGATTGCTGCCGTACGAAACTATGTTGCTGGCGGATAGGAGTAAATTTCAAACTCAAATCTGTCAAAGATTTATATTTTTCCACCAAATGTCCCTCTATGGTAGTGTTTTGGGGCGCGCAGCTTTAGTCGATAAGGAATTTAATCTGATCGTCACTAGACTTGAATTACTAAACAATTGGTATATTCAGCGATTAAATAAATTTTTGAGCATGCCAAAGAGCAACCCCAAGCATAGTGATATATATTACAACTATATTGTTATATGGCTGTGTAACAAATTATTACAAAAGATTTGGTTGTTAAAGAGACAAAGAGTTTCTAGTTGGAAAAGCTTACAGCTAAATCTCGAACGCTTACAATGTTGGCGCGTTGAATGCAACAAATGCGATCGCCAGTCATTCAAATTTTTACACGCTCATGATTGAAGTAGTAGAGGTAGGGGAATAATGCAAAATGTATTTTCCCAAGAACAGCTGTGTAAAAAAATAATTGCTACTTTGGGTGAAAGCCTTACAGAGCAAGATCAGACAAGCTGTTTGAAGGGTGTGGAAGTCATTGAACCAAAATGTTCTAAGCTGTTTTGGCAAAGTACTATTGCTAAACCTGGCATTTACATTGTGATGGCAGGTAAAGCTCGAATTCTTGATGCGTCGGATAATTTAATCGCAACGGTTTCTTCCGGTGGATCTTTTGGCGAACAGAGTTTGTTTGGCGAACAGAATTTTCTTTCCTTAGCTGCGAGAGCTTCAACTTCTTTAAGGCTCTGCTTTATCAATGGTGAAGCCCTCCATGGCTTGATGGAGAAATATTCTCGAATTCGAGAGCGTCTGTGGCGACGTGCAGAATTCTGGGATGTGTTGCTTCTGTGTCGTCAGAATTCTCAAATATTGCGCAGTTCTTTTATTGAAGAAAAATTTAAAGCTCTATCTTTATTTGAGCGATACAGTATCGAGCCAGGGGGAAGCACTACTAAACTATTTGAAGATAATCAATTATTACTATTGCGACAGGGAGAACTAAAAAATACAGCAAATCGGACTTTGATCCCAGGAAATATTTATACAGATACTGATGGAAAATGGGAAGTAACTCAATCAACTATTGCCTATAGTCTTAAAAGTTCTCACTTAGAATTAGCTCTTGAAGAGTGGAATGAGTTGATAGCTTGGATTAACCCATCAGAGGAATTTTCGCAGCAAGAAGTTCGTTCTAAAAATCTTAGTAGTAAGATATTTCCCAAAACAGAAGGGCATGCTAGCGATCGAAAAGTTATTCCATTCCCCACTCCGTCAAGCCAGAAACAAAAAAGAAAACCATTATTTCCTAGCCCTAAAACCAAGGCGAAACATATATGGGAGCGCCTGAGCAAGCAATATCCTTTTTATGCCCAACAAAGTGCTTCAGATTGTGGCTGCGCTTGTTTGGTAATGATTGCCAGACATTGGGGTAAACGGTTAGCTGTGAATCGCGTGCGGGATATCGCTAATGTCAATCGTAGTGGTGCATCTTTACGAAGTTTGGCCGCGGCATCTGAAAGTATTGGCTTTGCTAGTAAACCTGTAAAAGCCAGCTTTGATAAATTGAGGCAACAGTCTTTACCTGCAATTGTTCATTGGGAAGGTAAGCATTACATCGTTGTTTATGAAATCAATAAAAAGCACGTTATAGTTTGCGATCCCGCTATCGGGCAACGCAGCATTTCTCACGGCGAATTTAAAGAAAAGTGGACTGGTTATGCATTGTTGTTACAGCCTACTCTTGGGTTGAAAGAAGCTAAAGAAGAGGTAACCGGAGTATGGAGGTTTTATGAATTAGTCAAACCCCACTCTTGGGTATTGTTTGAAGTGTTCATGGCTTCGATATTGCTGCAAGTATTTGGGTTGATAACGCCGCTATTTACACAACTACTATTAGACAGAGTAATTGTTCAAGGTAGCATATCTACTTTAAACGCCGTTGGCTTGGGGTTATTAATCTTTGGTTTATTCAGCATCGTGGTTAATGCTGTACGGCAATATTTGCTATACCATACCGCTAACCGGATTAGTGTCGCCATGCTGGTAGGGTTTCTCAAACATACTTTTAGTTTGCCCTTGTCTTACTTTGAGTCGCGTTATGTCGGCGATATAACTTCCCGAATTGACGAAAACAGCAAAATTCAAAGTTTTCTCACAGGTGAAACACTTTCGATAATTCTTGATTTAATCACCATAGTTGTTTATCTAGCTGTCATGTTTTGGTATAACTGGCAGTTGACATTGGCAGTATTGTTGATTGTGCCACCATTTTTTATCTTGGCGCTGGCGAGTACAAGCATTCTCCGGAAAATGTCGAGAGAGATTTTTAATGCTAGTGCCGAACAAAACAGCTATTTAATTCAATCGCTCACAGGTATTCGCTCCGTGCGCAGCATGGCAATCGAAAATACAGTGCGTTGGCGGTGGGAAGAATTATTAAATAATGTGATCAAAAAAGGCTTTCGAGCAAAGATCATCGGTACTCGCTTACAAATCATTAGTGGCACTATCGATACCATAAGTAGTACAGGTTTATTGTGGTATGGTGCGTATTTAGTAATTCAGAACCAACTCACCATCGGACAGTTAATTGCCTTTAATATGTTGATGGGCAATGTTATTAGTCCTTTCAAGCGACTTTCGGGAGTATGGAATCAATTTCAGGAAATTATGATTTCTACCGAGCGCATTAATGATGTTTTGGAAGCAAAAACCGAAGAAAATTTACTTGCATCCCCCCGCAGACATATATCAAAACTTCGCGGACATATTCGCTTTGATAATGTCACATTCCGCTATCACCCAGAAAGCGAAATTAACGTTTTAGAAAATCTCAGCTTTGAGATTCAACCAGAACAAACCATCGCAGTAGTAGGGCGCAGTGGCTCGGGTAAAACTACATTGTCAAAACTGATGTTGGGTTTATATCCTCCGACGGATGGGAAAGTCTTTGTTGACGGCAATGATGTATCTAAAGTCTCTTTAAAATCCTTGCGTCGCCAAGTAGGTGTAGTAGATCAAGATACATTCTTATTTGGTGGAACTATTCAGGAAAATATCAGTGTTGCTCACCCAGAAGCTTCTATTGAAGAAATTATGGAAGTTGCACGCTTGGCTGGAGCAGATGAATTTATACAAAAATTACCGATGAGTTATGAAACTCAAATCGGTGAAGGTGGCGGAATGTTATCTGGAGGGCAGCGCCAACGTCTAGTAATTGCTCGTGCCTTATTAGGTAATCCTCAATTGTTAATTTTCGATGAAGCAACCAGTAGTTTGGATGCCGAAACAGAACGGATTATTCAGAACAATTTGAAAACAATTCTTAAAGGACGTACTAGCTTAATCATTGCTCACCGTCTTTCTACTGTACGCAATGCTGATCTAATTCTAGTTTTGGATAAAGGTGTACTGATTGAAAGCGGTACTCATGATGAGTTAATTGCTAAAAAAGGTCATTACTACTATCTGAATCAGCAGCAATTAGCACAAGCAGGATAACACTTATTTAGGTGACACTTAGTAGTAAAAAATGAAAGTTAAGAGTGAGGAGTGAGGAGTTAAAAATCTACGATTAATTGCTCATAACTCATAACTGATAACCGATCGCTGATAAATGATAACTGATTATGCCCCACGCACAACACAATTCATCAAATCTTGCGACAAATAACGATGAATATCAAACTTATACTTCGCATCCAAATGAGGAATATACTCAGGATAAATCCGAGCCAGAAGTCGAAGAAGATTCCGAAAATTTGCACTACGGTACAGAAGAACTGTTAGATGCTTTACCAAGAGTTTGGAGTCGTTCTTTACTTTATGTTTTAATCGGCTTTATCGCCATTGGAATACCTTGGTCGATAGTTTCTAAAATCGATGAAACTGGTACCGCTAGAGGGCGGATAGAACCATTCGGAACAACCCGCAAATTAGACAGTATCGCTGCTGGTAAAGTTGCTGCTGTCAAAATAAAAGAGGGAGATCGAATTAAAGTTGGACAAGTTATTTTAGAACTAAATAGTGATACAGTAAAAACAGAGTTAGAACGGACAAAGGAGAAACTCGCAGGCCTTGAAAATCAGGTATCGCAATTAGAACTGCTCAAGAATCAAATACAGTTGACGCTAAACGCTCAAGAACAACAAAATCAGTCTCAAGCTTTAGAAAAACAAGCCCAAGTCAATCAAGCACAGCAAAATCTGAATGCGAAACAAAGTACTTATAATTTGCAGAAGCTAGAGAGACAGTCATTGGTAAGCCAAGCTAAGCAACAGATTGAAACTTTTCTCAATGAACGTCAATCGGCGCAGGTTCGTTTATACATAGATAAAAACCAAGTCGAGCGTTTTAGCAAACTTTTAAAAGATGGTGCAGTCTCTATTTCCCAAATTGACAGCCTCAAAAAAGATCGACAAGAAAGCAAACGAGTTTACCAAAAAGCTGAATCTGATATTAAGCAAGCCCAATTGCGTTTAGCTGAAGAAAAAAATCGCTATCAAACGACAATAAATCAGTTGGAGTCTGATATTGAACAAGCCAAGCTGCGTTTAGCCGAACAAAAAAGTAGCTATCAAAGTGTGGTGAATGCAGGAAAACTGGCTTTATTGAAAACTCAAGAGCAACTCAAAGATTTACAAACACAAATAAACTCGGCGAAATCGCAAATTGCTCAAACTAAAAGCGAGATAACCTCACTACAAATTCAGATACGACAGCGAATAGTGCGATCGCCAATTGATGGAATAGTTTTTGAGTTACCCGTATCCAAGCCGGGAGAAGTGTTACAACCAGGACAAAGAATTGCCAGAATTGCCCCATTAGATAGCGGTTTTATTCTCAAAGCTCAAATGCCTGTCAAGGAAACTGGTTTCTTGAAAACGGGAATGCCCGTAAAAGTCAAGTTTGATGCCTATCCTTTCCAAGAGTATGGAATTCTAACGGGAGAAGTAACTTGGATTTCCCCAGACTCGAAGGTTGAATCAAGCACTGCCGGTGCTTTAGAAACTTATGAATTAAAAATCGCACTTGATAAGCCCTATCTCGAAAATGGCGATCGACGTATACCATTAACTGCCGGGCAAACTGCAAATGCTGAAGTCATTATTCGCCAACGGCGTGCGCTCGATTTTCTTTTAGATCCATTTAAGAAATTACAAAAAGGAGGATTGGATATGTGATCTCAGTTAACAGTTAAGAGTCAACAGTCAGCAGCGATTATTTTAGTTATGCCCAATTACTCATTACCAACAACTAACTATGTCAAACGGTTTATCCATATCACCTAAAGAGGTGATCCATTACCTGAAAATGTCCTGTCAAATACCTGGTGTTATTGAAGGGATCGCAACTCGAAAAATTATCGCCGATACAGCCTCAAAAGAAGGTATTACAGTCTCCGAAGAAGAATTACAGCAAGAAGGAGATAGGCTCAGATTCGCGAAGAAACTTGTTAAAGCCTCAGATACCTGGGCATGGCTACAAACTCATCATCTTTCTCTCGATGAGTTTGAACAACTAGTTTATGGCAATGTACTTTCCAAAAAAGTAGCGGATTATCTATTTAAAGACAAGGTAGAAGCCTTCTTTTATCAAAATCAACTCAATTTTGTTAAAGCTGTCACCTATGAAGTCGTTTTAGATGATTATGACTTGGCTTTGGAATTGTTTTATGCCCTCGAAGAAAATGAATTGACTTTCCAAGAAGTCGCTCGCGAGTATATCCCAAATCCAGAGTTACGTCGTGCTGGCGGATGTCAAGGAGTTCGACAGCGTAAAGATTTTCGTCCGGAAATTGCTGCTGCTGTATTTGCTGCTAATCCACCAAAAATTCTCAAGCCAATTGTCACTCCTAAAGGTGTTTATCTAATTTGGGTTGAAGAAATTATTCAATCTGAACTGAACGAGCAGTTAAGAGAACAGATTATTACAGATTTATTCAATGGTTGGTTAAAACAACAAATTGTACAAGTGCAAATCAACATTCAATTAGAAGATCAATCTGTAAATGATCAATTAGCACAAGATGTTTTGAAGCACGCTTAGATTAGTCACAGAAATTCATTTAAGTGTCAATAAAATTAGTTTTTTGATACTTTAAATATTTTGTTTATTGATTATATGCAGTTTGGATAAAAACTGAGATTCTTTGCAAATAGTACATTTTTCATAGCTTTTAAAATAAAAATCATTAAAAATGACGAATAAATTATTGAGAGCAAATTTATTTTTTGCTCATTTTGTGCTGTTCATAAAAATATTTAAATTGGTGTATTACGGAATGTAAAAAAGCAAAAAAAAGGTTGACTTTTAAAAAAAAGAAATCTATATTGATAAATGTAAGCGACAGACAAGAAACGGCTTACGAAAAAGACATAAACATTAATTAATTCCCAGGAGAATCTGATGAATATCTTAGACTTAAACCACATCGAAGCTGTTGAAGGAACTGAAGTTATTGGTGGTGGTAAATTTAAAAAAGGTAAAGGCGGCGTAGATTTCGACGTTAAGACCAGGAAAGATGTAGATATCATTTTTACTGAATTTGTAGATGTATTCAAGACATTTGATATCTTATCTAAAGTAGAAGGTACTAGCGCACTAGCTGAAGGTGATGCTGAAGCTATTGGTAAGAATTCTAGTGCTGAAGTCTTTACATTCACCAAGACTATCGATGGTGTAGGCTCTCAGGCTAGCTCCACCTCCATCTCGAATAGCTAAGAATTTGACTTAGATTTATCTGGCTTCTAAATTTAAAGATTTAGGAGGTTGCTTATAAGGCTTATTCAATTCTTTCTTTATGAATTGAAAAGCTTTATAAGACTAGAGTCAAAGAGGTTGAAAAAATCGCTGGGATGTATAATATTTCAGCGATTGGTTTTGGGTTTATTTAATAGAAATCCATGATGAGTAAATTACAAATTTCCGATTTAAGCTTTTGTGAAACAGAGTTTGATAATAACAATCAAGTGACAGGTGGAATGTCAATTAGACCTTCTCGTTTCCGCGATTATTCTCCATTAGTAATTCCATCAGTGATTACTTTTAAAGAATTTTTAGAGGGAGATAGCTCCGAAATAATACAGTTCCAAGATGAAGGAACTGACAGTTCTGGAGTTTTTATTTCAAAAGAAACTAACAATGGAAAAGTGATTTCTCTTGCCGTACAAGGTAAAATCCCTAATGGCAGCTATGCACTTTCTTCTTCTTTTGCGTCAACAATGTCCTGAACTCTCTGAAATACCCATTACTTGATTGTAATTTAATAGGCTATTAAAAAGAGATTAGAAAAGGCTTTTTAATAGCTTTTGTTTTTTACAGGGCTTACGCAAGTGTCACAAGATCCTGGTTGGTGCGTGACATGAAAAGCTTATTATTGGGTTAAAAACGAAGCAAAGTGTCACAGCACCCTACGAGAAAAATATGCCAGTTGCGGCCATTCCTATTTTATTAATCAATAATTTTAATTGGAATAATCATGACTAAACATCGAGTTATAACTACACGGATAGTATCCTCTGATGGTAAAGTTATTTCCGAGGCAAGAAGTATTGCGGAATCTGTCGGAAATCAAACAGAAGTTAGTCAAAGTGTTTCAGTTGATAGAACTTCAAGTAGTTGCAGTAGTTCTTCGTCATCTAGTTCAAGTTCTTCTAGCAGCTCGGTAAAAAGAAAAGGTAAAAGCACTTAGATTTAGAAATCCAGATTTATGAAGCGATTAAACTTAAAAAAATTCGGCTTTACAGACGGAGCGGATAAAGTCAATTCAGATAGTGGAATTTTCAATCCAGCAGGTTCCAATGTCAAGGCATTGAAAGGTGCCGATGAAATTATTGGTAATAAGTTTATAAATAGTAGTTTTGGTTTGGGAGTGTTTGCGGGTGCGGGAGCCATAAACGCTGGTGCGATCGCCGCAGCGGATCTTAGTGCTGAAGCCAATGTTAAAGCTAATGGGATTAACAACAAAGGAAGTATTGCTACAAATAGAGGGCGTGATGTAGTTAGAGGTACTGCGACAGCAGAACTTATTGCCGTTGCACAGACAGTATCTAGTGCTATAGCTTATGCTAATGCTTTAGATACTGGTGCGGTTGCTGCAACTTTTGCCAATATAGATGTCAATGCTATTGCTAATGGTATAAAAAACTCTGGCGAGCTTGGCACTGGTAAGGGTAGTGATAGCGTTGATGGGGACATAGATGCTTCGATTGCAGCAGTTGCCACAGCTAAAGCAGATGCCGCAGCAATCGTTAAAGGTATTGCTCAAGCTCCTTTTAATGAGAGTCTCACTGCTTTTGCGGATGCAATTGCTAAAAGTTTAGCGAATGCAAGTATCATTGCCACTGGTATTAATAACGTTGGAGGTAAAATTACTACCGCTAGGGGTAGAGATAAGATTAATGCTACCGCCACTTCTGATTCTGCTAGTTTTGCAGAAGTTTCTAGTTTTGCTTTCAATGCTTTCACTCCTGAAAACGAAGCTTTAGCCGTAGCTGTTGCCCAAGCTATTGCTACGACTCAAGACAAAGCAATTGCAATTGACAATCGCAACGGTATCATTAGGACAGGAAAAGGAGCCGATACTATACAAGCCAATGCTACTGGAAGCGAATCTTACGGTATTTTTGGCGGTACCATTAAGATGGGAAATGGAAATGATAGGATAGAAGCTTCCAGCTTTGGTGGTGGTGTTAACATCGATATGGGAGACAAAGATGACTTTGTTAAAGGTTTCGGTAGCGCCACAGTAAATGGTGGTGATGGTTTCGATATACTCAGCCTAGACGGCAACAGAGACAATTTTAAAATCGAGCTAGGCGCTAATAGTGAAGTTAGATTTGAGCGCGATGGCATTAAGATGATCGCGAATGAATTTGAACAATTCAATTTTGCGAATGGAAGTTTTAGTTACGATGATTTGAGTACCTTTTGATTATTAGGCGGGAGCAACGCGATTTTGTGAGCTTTATGAGCAACGCCAAGCAAAGGGAGAATCGGCCAATCAGAGTAAAAAATGCCTGTATTCCTTATATAGTATGCTTTTCACCATTGTATATTAATAGTTTTCTATTGGATTTACTCCCCCTGCTCCCAAGATCCCCTGCTCCCCCTGCTCACCTAAATGCGTATATTTCACTTTTTCGCGTTGCTCCCTTATTAGGCTTAGAGTCTTTGGGCAAAAAAAAGTTATTACAAAGGAGTTATATGATGTCTAATGACGATAGTGTTGCAAAGAATTCATCTTCTGTACCATTCTTCGCTCGTTATTTAGAAGGGCAATTCCTCACAGAAGTTTCCGAAGAAGAAATGGATGAAGTCAAAGGGGGTATTAGATTTACTCGTCCTCCACTTGAAGATATAGCATATAGTTTAAAATACCCATCCGATAATGAAGATGGTAACCCTGGCCATCAAATAGTGACTAAGAAGTATCCGTCTGATATAGAAGATATTGGATCTGGTGGCCATCCGATGACTAAAAAGTATCCATCAGATGCAGATGAGGCAGTAACTCATAAGTATCCATCAGATGGTGATGATGATTTTAGCTTTGATTTTTAGCGTTTGCATTAATTCGGCATATTCTAAAAGCTTGAATCTTTACTCCCGAATTTATAGAAAGGGATAACCTAAA
>JBCCSG010000173.1:0-14316 GCA_039200565.1 Cyanobacteria bacterium P01_D01_bin.50
ATCTTTGATTAATGCGTGTTGAATTCCAAAGTTAAATAAAGGTGGTAAATGTAAACTTGGTTTTTCCAATCCTTTTTCTGAAGCTCTACCAAGCAAACCTGCGACACCTCCACGAATATCAAAATGGTAGCCAAAAGTCCCTAAAGCTTCATCTGGGGAAACACCTCCAGCCAGCATTTGTGCTCCTGTAAAGGGTTTCACCGCTCCGGTAATATTACCCGCGTGACGAATGTATAACTCGGAAGCTGGTATAACTTCGGAAGCACCAATACTCTTAAACCACTTAGCCACAAATTCCATTTCGCGATACATTGCCTCGGTTGGTAACGCTTTTGTTCTCGCTAAAGTTTCCGCTTGTTCGGCATTAACATCGAATAGTAAAGCATTCCATGACAATGTATTATTATTTAAAATAGCAATATTGCCGTTATCAAGAATACTTCCGCTTGCTTCCAAAGATAAGGTTGTACCTCGAAAAGCATGATAAGCAATTGATAAAGTTTTGGAACGAACATCGATGTAGTCTCTTCCTGCGTACATCGTTTTGAAATTACCATTGTTATCAATTAAACTTTTTCTCAGATAATCGCCGAATTCTAAATTATTACCAGTAGCAATATTTATCCAGCTTTGGGCTTGAGTATCTTCAAGGTTAGTAAAACGCTGGAGGTACTGAATTTCAATGTCCTTTAGCTTTTCTACGCTTAATCCTTTAGTTTGAAATGTTAAAGTTACCGATAATTCAGAATCGGGTAAACCAAACGTTTCAAAACCCTTGAGTTTTCTAATTCGGGCAAATTGTGCTAATTCTGCATTTACCGTACAGTCAATAAACTGCTTGCCTGTATAGGTTTCACCTCTAGTTAATTCAATACCAGCTATTTTATTTCCATCCTTAATTACTGATTTAATTTCTGCATTGCCAAGAATATCCGCTCGAATTTCTTGCAACATTTGACGTAGAGTTATATTAGCGTCTTCAGGATTTAAAGCTATTTGATAAACTCCAGAACGTTGCAAAAATTCGTTATAAATAGCCGGTGAATCTCCAAAAGTATCTAAATCATACTCCTGACGGATTGAAATAGGAATCTGCGAACGGTCAAGATAAGATAGCCCTCCGCGAACTAAATGACCGCCAATTCCTAATTGAGAATTTCCTTTGAATAATAATAAACTGCGGGGATATTTACCCGTACGACGGTAATATTCTCTTGAAGCACATACCAAACTTAAAACGCCGGGAACTTCATCACCAAAACAGATAATATCATAGTTACGATTAGTATTTTCTAAAGTCGGATTTACAGAGAATTGTGGTGAAACTAAATACTCAGATGCAATTTTTTCCGCTTTTCCTAAATGAACCAAAGCTTGATAAACAAATACAGAAATATCAGCACGAGTTGCTGCTAAAGTGGGATTGAGTAATTTAATATTTGGATAACTTGCAACCAAACCCGCCTTCGTAGAGATAGCCATAGCTATTTTGGCGTAATCTGGAATTCGATCGTAATCTTGATAAATTTGCGGTAAAACGCTTAATAAATCGCGATCGACACTACTAGTAAACCCTAAACCACTAATAATTGAAACTAAAGCATTTGCTCTGGTGATACGAGTTGAAGGGCGAAACTGACGATTGGGAAATCCGGTGATAAAGACTGTTTCGTAAGACTTCTTAATTGCAGAAAATGCCCAATGATTCGTAGGAACATCAACAAAAGGTAGGTATTCTCTTCGTGTAGGAATTTGATCGAAAGTTGAAGTGATAATAGCAGCAAACTCAGCCCTAGTTACTGAATGATCGGGACGAAAACTACCATCGGGATAACCATTTAAAATCCTTCTTTTTGCCAAAGCTTCAATAAATGGACGTGCCCAATGGTTTCTTATATCAGGGAAACTAGTAGAGTTAGTTACCATAGTGATTCCAAACAGTTTGTATATAAATTGACTTTGGAGATGACTTTGATTATGCTACCGCAATCTCTTTATTTTGGAATCACGATGTTTTCTTAAGACTTGCTCTTCTTCCACGAGGTATCAAGTAGTTGAGTAAGACAAAAATTGCCATAGCAAAGACGCTACATGCATAAAAGACTCCTCTAATTTCCCATGCACTAAAGGCGAACCCTGCCAATAATGGACCAAGTGCTTGACCTAATGGTACTACAGTTGCGCCCACTGCCATAAAACCTCCTCGATTTTAGGGACATTGTTTAACTTATTAGACATTTGTAGTTTCCTTTATTTATCGTACTTTGAATTGACAAGCGACCATATTCGGGTTCCCAGTCGCATCCTACGGAATCGCTCTTTGCCTACAGGGAACCAAATGTTGTCAATCGATTACACAATGCCACCATTAACTCTGAGGATTTGACCGTTTACCCAAGATCCTTCAGGGCTAACTAGAAAAGCAACCGCGCTGGCAATATCATCAGGTTGTCCTAAACGCTCTAACGGTGCTTTTTTCGCAAAATTCTCAATTAATTCTTCGGATTTACCTTGATAGAACAAGTCAGTTGCTGTTGCCCCGGGTGCGATCGCATTTACTGTAATATTCCGTCCCCGTAATTCCTTAGCAATAATGTTAGTGAAGATTTCAACAGCCATTTTTGCACCAGCATAGATAGCGTAACCCGGCATAGCAAGACCGATAGCACTAGTTGAAAAATTGATAATACGTCCACCATTGTGCAAGCGTCGAGCAGCTTGTCGCAGGGTTAAAAATGTTCCACGGGTATTGATGTTAAATATCTTGTCGTACAAATCGTCGTCTGTATCCGCGACATTAATGGGTTTTGGAGTTTGAATCCCCGCGTTATTAATTAAAACTGTCAGAACCGATAAATTGTTACATGGTGTCTCGAATAAGCTGTTTCTAGAATCGGTGATGAATGTGTTAGCCGTACATCTGGTAAATAGCTATGCAGTGTCAAAAATTCAAGTACCCAAAGTCGGCAAGCTACCCACACATCTTTTAGTAAAAATACAGGATTATATTGAAGCAAACGATACAAATAATATTGCGATCGCGGATTTAGCAAATCTAAGGGGCTATAGTAGCGTTCATTTTACGCGGATGTTTAAGAAGGCAACAGGACAGACTCCGCGTGAATATCTCATGCATCATCGCATCAACAAAGCGAAGCATCTACTGGTAAATCAAGAATTATCAATCGTTGATGTGGCTTACCAAAGTGGGTTTAGCAGTCATGCTCATTTCTCAACCCAGTTTCGTCGCTTAGTTGGTACCCCTCCCCAGGCTTATCGAAAATATAATCAAGTATCTTTGTAATCGCTTACCAATAGCCTTTTAACAATTAGGACTACACGCTATCATATCAATTAGAATATTTCCAGTGCCATATCATTCTATCCATAAAAAATAAAAAAATAATTCAATTTTTTAAATTTAATTTGATTGAAAAAAAATTTTTTTGATGGCGTAAATATGGGATGATTAAGAAAATACAATTTTATTATTTTTATAATGGGATGGTCGTGAAATTTTTAGAAAAGGCAAGCCTCCCCATTATTTAAATCCTCTCTATGATGAATAATACCACGAAAATTTACCTCAAAAAAAAATTCGCGCTATTTTTATCTGAAAAAAAATAGTTGAAAAATTTGAAGCGATTATATATACCGTATTGACGAAAAAGTAAGTAATTATCTCATTATATGGGGGATTATATAGGATGTGTTTGTAAGAAAGAAAACGTCTATTTTTTAAGTAATGTCAATAGCTTGTTTTTAACAATAGTTGTTTTTCGTACTAATCGCCTTCTGTGTCTATAACTGTTGTGGAAACTTTATTCTCAGCAAAGCCAATCCAACAATTCAAAATTAATCAAATTTACCAATCCAGAATACTCTAAGAATGTCATGATATATATGGTACGCACATACTGGAGATAAGAAAACGGTTTACGCACGTCCTCTAGCACGTTTAATCGAGCAGTTGCAACGCTTACCAGGAGTTGGTCCAAAAACTGCCCAGCGGTTAGCACTGCATATCTTAAAACGACCTGAAGCGGAAATAGAAGCCTTGGCACAAGCTCTAATTGATGCCAAAAAACGGGTAGGCTTGTGTCGGGAATGCTTTCACTTATCAGCCGAACCTGTTTGTGAAATATGCCGCAATCCCAAACGCGATAACAAAACTATATGCGTAGTTGCAGATTCTCGAGATGTAATTGCTTTGGAAAAAACAAGGGAATACAAAGGCAAGTACCATGTTTTAGGAGGTGTAATTTCTCCCATAGAAGGTATCGGACCAGAACAATTGAACATTCAACCTTTAGTGCGGCGGGTAAGTCAGCGAAATCCCCAAGAAGTTATTTTAGCTATTAGTCCGAGTGTAGAAGGCGAAACAACTACATTATATATAGGTCAACTACTTAAGCCATTTACTAAGGTGACGCGAATTGCTTTTGGTTTACCCGTAGGTGGCGATTTGGAATATGCTGATGAACTAACTTTGGCAAGAGCCTTGGAAGGTCGCCGAGAATTGGATTAGTTTTTATTTCAAATTTTTCAACCTTGCTGTTTGCTCCACAATAGTTGTAATCTAAGATTCTACGAAAACTCCTAAGGGGAAAGGGCAAGGCATTTTTGTCAAGGTGGGAATTTACTACGTTGCGGTCAAGCAGTCGCTTACCGCAACACAATGCCCTCAAAATTTAAAATCCTGTAACCTTTGCTATGCAAACCTTTTATTAACCTTTTACTTTGTATGGTATTTCGCTTGTTGCAAAAGAGGACATAATTTGCAAAGCTTTGATTATTTGTAAGGGATTTTTTTGATCGACAGAAAATTGCTGACTTTGTGCAAGCAAATATTCTAAAAAAGTACTGGCGGTAATCGAAAGTTGCTTTTTCTTCGGATATACCACGTGCCACCGGCGATATATGGGGAAACCTTCAACGTCCAATATCGCTAATTTATTTATTGTCTCTGTAGAATTTAGGGTATGAAGAGATAAAACTGAAAGTCCCAAACCGTCCATTACAGCTTGCTGGATAGCTTCATTGCTGCCAAGCTCCAGATTTATTGGTACCGATATTTGATGCTGAGAAAAAAATTGTTCTACCACCTTGCGAGTACCAGAACCCTGTTCCCGCATAATAAAAGGTTCATTTGTTAAGTATTTTAATGAAATATTACGTTTATCTGCGAGAGGATGATCGCATGGGGCAACTAAAACTAGTGGGTTATCTAAAAATGGCTTCGTTTCCACATCATCTCTTTCTGGTGGACAACTGAGAATGTAAAGGTCGTCAAGATTCTCATTCAGCCGGGATAGCAGTACATTATGATTGGTGATTTCTAGAGAAACACTAACGCCGGGATAAAGTTTACAAAATGGTTTGAGTAATTTGGGAATAAAATATTTAGTTGTGGTTACTGCTGCAAGTCTTAGTCTTCCCTGCTTCATTCCTTTTAAATCGACAATAGCGGTTTCTAGCCTATCGAGACATTTAAAGATTTCCTTACAGGTGCTTAAAACCTCTCTTCCTGCTTCTGTTAAATAGATACGCTTTCCCACATATTCGAATAAAGGTACGCCTATGGCCTGGGTAAGATGTTTTACTTGCATCGATACAGTTGGTTGAGTTACAAATAACTCTTCCGCCGCACGAGTAAAGCTAGAGTGCCTTGCTGCAGCTTCAAACACGTGTAATTGGTCTAAAGTAATGGATTTTGAGAGGGTGTCCTTTTGTCTGACATCCCCTAAATAACTTTTCATAGATATTATTAACTACTAATTTAGTTGCATTTATACTTGAAAATTCGACACCGAGGCTTTTCAGCTTCGTCTTGGATACAGATTCTATTTCTCATATGTATAGAATTCATGACTAAAGCAACACAAATGTTGCTTTACCTCAATATACATTACTTTAACAACATTTACGTTGTTAAAGTTTAATTAACTTAATATTTAATTGAGTATTACTCTCAACAATATTCATCTCTTGAATTAACTACGTGTAAAAATAAATACAATTATTTTTTATTACTTTTACTAATTTATTTGGGATAATTACTCGTTCAGAATAATTAATAGTGATTTCTAAAGTGAATGTAGATACCAGTAGTAAGCGGATTTACGGTCGATGCCTGTCGAATATTTTTGTACTTATTTAAGGAAGAATCTGGGTTTGCTCAAACACCAAATAGTTTTAAGACTAATTTTATAAATAGTACGAAGAAAGATTGAAATTTTATTCGCTACAATGCGGTGTTGTGAAGGTACAGCAACAGATCTATATGCTGTAGGGAAATAGAAAACAGCAACTAACTAGCACATTTTTAATGGGTTCCCGTCACCTGCCCCTACCAGAAAAATGTCAAGTTGCGGCCATTCCTAATTATTCCCTTCCTGGCAGAAGATTAATTTTTGAGAGAACTCAGAAGCTGTGAAGAAATTACATCGGTAATCTGATAAGCGGTTGCTCCCGTAGTTAACCTTGTTTTTGAAGCCGCCGGTACAGAACCGATAAACTTTGGCAAACCTTAGTCATACAAAGTTTAATAGATAAAATGTATTGCTTGTGTTTGATAAGAATATAAAAATAATACGAAACAAATCCCAGTAATATAAGCACGCGCTTGCATTGTGGCAAGTTATAATTTTTTTGCGGATAACCATAAAAAAAATAATTATGAGTAACCCCCTAGTGCAAGCATTTTTCGTGGGTAGAGCAGCCGCTGAAGTCGTTAACGAACGTATGGAAGCCGCTTTTACCGATGCTTTGAGCGAACTTGGTAAATTAGATGCCGAACTTAAAGAACAAATGCGCTCCTTTACCTCAGAGGTAATGGAACGAGCTGAACGTTCAGCCTCCGCTGCTGGTGCCGGAAGTGGAACCTATTCCACGCCGACAGGAACTGGAGAAACCAGTTCGGAACCTAATGACTTACAAGCAATGATTGATGAACTACGAGCAGAAATTGCTCTATTGCGTAATGAATTGCAAAGTCATCGTAGCGGTTCGGTTTAAAACCAGAGAAACAACCGAGAATTAATAATAAAAGGAAATATAAAGGGGTATTTCCGTTGGTGAGAATGCCGAGTGTTGAGAGAATTGCATCTCTTAGTCTACACTCGGTTGAAAATCAACGGCTTTGCAAAGGCTATGGAAAAGGGTTATTCAGACAAAGCATACCGTTGGAACCGCAAAAATTATTCTAGTAGGCGACGCTTCTTTGACATTTGGTCATTTGTATTGACTTTAATGTTTAGGCTTTGGCTATACAATAAGTCCTGGAGTTATTCTGGGGGAGCCACCGAAACCAAAAAAGCGGCAAGAAGAAAGACGCTAGCAATTTGGATTCGTTGCACTCTGCTGGATTTAGGACCTACTTTTATAAAAGTAGGTCAGCTATTTTCTACTCGTGCTGATATATTTCCTAGCGAATATGTAGAAGAATTAACTAAACTCCAAGATAAGGTACCAGCATTCAGTTACGAACAAGTTGAAGAGATTATTGAATACGAACTGGGAAAGGCAATTCCCCAATTGTTTGCTAGTTTTGAACCTGTACCCTTAGCTGCTGCCAGCTTAGGGCAAGTTCATAAAGCTGTGTTGCATTCCGGGGAAGCCGTTGTCGTTAAGATACAACGTCCAGGGCTAAAAAAACTTTTTGAAATTGATTTAAAAATTCTTAAAGGTATTACTAGATACTTCCAAAATCATCCAAAATGGGGACGAGGGCGAGATTGGGTTGGCATCTACGAGGAATGTTGCCGCATTCTTTGGGAAGAAATTGATTACCTCAACGAAGGTCGAAATGCCGATACTTTCCGCCGTAACTTTCGCGCTCAAGAATGGGTAAAAGTTCCGCGTGTATACTGGCGCTATGCTTCGCCAAGAGTATTGACGTTAGAATACGTACCTGGGATTAAAATAAGTCAGTATGAAGCGATAGAAGCAGCGGGTTTGGATCGAAAAGTTCTGGCTCGTCAAGGAGCCGAAGCTTACCTGCATCAATTGCTCAATAATGGCTTTTTCCATGCCGATCCCCATCCCGGCAACATTGCCGTTAGCCCGAATGGTGCGTTAATATTTTATGACTTTGGCATGATGGGACGAATCAAGTCTAACGTGCGCGAAGGATTAATGGATACACTTTTTGGTGTTGCTTCTAAGGATGGCGAGCGAGTTGTTAATTCGTTAATCAATTTAGGAGCATTAGCCCCAACCGACGACATGGGACCAGTGCGGCGTTCGATTCAGTATATGCTGGATCATTTCATGGACAAGCCGTTTGAAAAACAGTCAGTAGCAAATATTAGTGAAGATTTGTACGAAATCGCTTACGATCAGCCATTTAGATTTCCGGCTACTTTCACTTTTGTGATGCGAGCTTTTTCTACTCTTGAGGGAGTCGGCAAGGGACTAGATCCAGAATTTAGTTTTATGGAAGTTGCTAAACCATATGCAATGCAGCTTATGAGTGATATGAATGGTTCGGAGGGAAACAGTTTAATTAACGAACTGAGTCGTCAAGCAGTTCAAGTAAGTAATAGTGCATTTGGTCTACCACGGAGACTAGAAGATACACTCGAAAAACTTGAGCGGGGAGATGTACGCGTGCGCGTGCGATCTATCGAAACAGAACGTTTGCTGCGAAGACAAACAAATATTCAACTGGGAGGAACTTACGCCCTGATAATCAGTGGATTTACCCTTTCAGCTACGATATTGTTGGTTAATCATTATGTATGGTTAGCGCTATGCGCGGGTTTTATTGCAGCAGCTGTATCGTGGCTGTTGATTAGATTGCTTATGCGCCTCGACCGTTATGACCGTATGTATTAGTTTAAATATGAAACTATATGAAACTTAAATTCACGGGTTTTAGCGATCCGGGACTTATTCGTTCTAATAATCAGGATGCTTACTATATTGATCCAGAAGGGCGATTTTTCATTGTAGCCGACGGTATGGGTGGTCATGCGGGAGGTGAGGAGGCTAGTCGAATTGCCACTGTGGAAATTCAAAAGTACCTGTTATCCAATTGGGACAGTTCTAAGTCTTCGGGAGAATTATTACAGTCTGCTTTATGGGAAGCTAATGAAGGGATTTTGCGAGATCAACAGAATCACTTGGAACGCGCCGATATGGGAACTACTGTTGTAGTGGTGGTATTTCGCCCCGGTGAGTCTCCTTATGTTGCTCACGTTGGAGACTCGCGTTTATATCGCTGGCGTTCCGAACTTTTAGAACTAATTACAGAAGATCATACCTGGGTTGCACGCGCTTTAAAAATGGGTGATATCACCATAGAAGAAGCACGAAATCACCCTTTCCGTCATGTTCTATCCCGTTGTCTCGGACGTGATGACTTACACGAAGTTGATGTACAACCACTTGATGTCAAAGGAGGCGATCGCCTTTTATTATGTAGCGATGGTTTGACTGAAGAACTCCCAGATGAAAAAATTGCTTATTATCTAAAAGAAAGTACTACACTTGAGAAAGCTGCTCTGTCTTTAATAGAAGGAGCCAAAGAGCAAGGTGGACATGATAATATAACTGTTGCGATCATTCAACTTGATGGGCACCCATAAGCATTTTTTTTAGAAGAAAAAATTCTCATGGCAAGCCTTGACGATTAAACTTTATCGATCAAAAATACAGCTTTGCATTACGGCGATTGCAAGATGATTATTTTTTCTTCTAGCGTCGTCTGTATAGCAAAAAATGCCGATTTATCCATAGATTATAACTTATCGCTGAAGACAAAGTATGCCCGGATAGCGAAATATACCTTCTTGACTTAGGATAAACCAACACTTGCTCTATAGCAGAAGAAATTATAAGAACGAAATTTTCGGCGGTTAATTTTTTATGTGAGAGAAGATTATCTTTTGTTTAGAGTAAAAATACTCATCAATTTGTTCAGCCTGAGCATTTTTTCTAGTTACAACTTGATACAAATACTTTAACCTCCAAAAATAACTTGAGAGGTTAAATTTTCATATTTGCTAAATTGACAACTTGTACTTAGGGATGTATTAGGAATATAATTCATCCTTACTCACCCTATGTATTTAAGTTTAAAAAGTAATCCTCTTTAATGCAAGTTAATTTGCGGGTGAAGCGGATTCTGAGAAAGTTTATTTGCGTAAATTTACTCAAATAAGCTTGGTCAGGCTTAAACTCATCCGAAATATGACCACTCAAACTTGGGGCTTATATCATTCGGAAGAGATGTAAGGCACATTAAATACACAAAATAGTCATTAAAGGTGTGGGCAATATGTCAAACAATTGTTATCTTTCTTTATACGGGGGGTAACAATTCCAATAAAAATCTACCGCTTACTCAAACCTTTCGGCTCTGTAGTAATCGATGTAGCTTCCATTCACTGTTTTTTTTGTTTTTGGAGTTTGAAAAATGGACAAACCAATCGAACTTTCCTTGGAGCAACAATTTAGCATTCGCTCCTTTGCTACCCAAGTTAAAGATATGAGTCACGAACAAGCTCAAGACTTCTTAGTCAAGTTGTACGAGCAAATGATTGTTAGAGAAGCTACTTATCAAGAACTTCTCAAACATCAGTGGGGCTTAGATTCCGGTTCCACTTGGGCTGTTTAGTATATAGTGTCAAAGTGGACGACCTCCTTCTCTTGCTCGGTTCCTGACTTTTGGAAAAAAGCTGGGGATGCTGGGGCGTCAACTATAAACTTAGTCACAATAAAACATATTTTTCAGAAGCTACAACCTGTTTGCCTGCCAATATCAGTTAAGGTGCTTATGTCAAATTTTATTAACTTTTTTGCACCCACCAGCACGGAATTCCTAGCAACTCCTGATATGTCATAATCAATGAACTGTTTTTTAATTTAACCATAGGGTCAATTTTGGCTATATTACCTAAACCCATGGTGTGTCAGTTCAAGAAACATTCGTATCTCAGATTCCCTTGATGTTTCACTTTCCATAACCTCCACTTTACCATACTTTAATTTAAATTAGTATTTCATCCCACACTTCTTTACAGTAGCCGCAAACTTGCCGCCGAAGACGCTAAATTCCTCCTCAAGCATAAGGGAAAATAGAGCAGATTGACGTGGGGGAGCAACTCAAAATTAACTAATAACAAGTTTTTAACTATCTATATATTTTTATAACTTTAATTTAAGTCTTTCTACGCATTTTATTCACAAAAATTAATAGTTCATAAGTAAATACCACAGCCTGAATTTTCCGTAATGCAGCAGCAAATGGTAGGATATAAACAATTAACTCGTATAGCCTTCAGATTTATCTTCCACAAAAAACCTGCTCCATTCGGGCTTAAGCAGAAAGGTCAAAAGTAGAATCTGTATTGATTCCTTGCAATTTTGCTAATATTTGTGGTTTTATTTTTTGATATTCAGCCTTAAGCAACTTTTTACTCAATTGGGGTTGAGCAGAAGATGTCAGGCTGTGGCTGATGTTGACCCAATTAAGCAGCCGCTGACGTTGGGCAGGTGCGATACTTGAAAGTAAAATGTGGCTGCACTTAGAAGGAGTTTCTCGCCCGAAAAACACCAGACGGTAGTAACCTGTATCTCCTAAGAGAGTGACAATGTCTTTACCAGTATTGCTTTTAAGATCGAGATAGTAAGGTAGCCATTTCGCTCCAAATTTGCGATGGTAAATAACGGTAATCCATAACAGCATGGGGTGGGGTGCAGTAATAAATAGAAATTGATTGTAGCGAGTGCAAACTAAACGCTTATGAATTTCTATCTGCGGTAACATTACCCACAAAGCAGGTGTTACATTTCCATTTACCTGGATATTTTGAGGAAAAACAATATCAGCAATCGGTTTATTTTTAGGCCAAACAGCTTGTCGTAAAATTTCGTCGTTACAAACCGACGTATTAACATCAAGTTTTTTCTCTGGGGTAAAGTCGGCTTTAATAGTTGGAGCTTGAGCTGCAAGTTCAGTTTTTTTATCGCTTTGTGTATCAAAATTTGTCCGGGCTAGAGAATTTTGATAATGCTCCTCTATGACTCTTAAATCCTTAAGAATTTCAACGATGCTTTGGGGACGCTCATTTGCTTTCTTCGCCAGACATTTCATTACTAAATTTTCTATCTCTACAGGCAGTTGCAATTTTGGTTCAACCTCAGAAACAAGACGTGGTGGTTTGTAATGATGTACTTTATACCATCCTCCAAAAGAAGCATTTTCTGGAACTAAAGGCATTTTACCCGTTAACATCTCGAACATCATTACTCCCAGGCTGTAAATATCCGAGCGGTTGTCAAGTTCCTTACCTTCCATCTGTTCGGGAGAGGAATAAGCTAAAGTACCCAAATAATAATTAGTTTGCACAGTATCGGACAATAGTAACTTAGCAATACCAAAGTCAAGAACTTTAACTAACTCCCCAAAACTAGCATCATGAATTGCCAACATATTACTCGGCTTAATGTCACGATGAATAATTGGGCAAGTTTTTCCATCGACGGGGATACCATCGTGAGCGCACTGTAAACCCAAACATATTTGACGTACTAAACTTAAGAATCTGGGTAGAGATATTTTTTGATCGCGAATAATGTGGCTGAGGCTTTTACCTTGTAGGTACTCCATTACATAAAACGGAGTAGAATTTTCATCCACGCCATAGTCCATCACTCGAACAATATGGATGCTTTTTTGACCAAGTAGGGCACAAGTTTTAGCTTCTCTTTCAAAGCGTTCCCTTAATCGCATTTTTTTGTTTTGAACTGAGAGGGCGAGAAACTTAACTGCTACAGGTACACCTCCCAATAAAATATCCTTAGCACGATAAACTCGACCCATAGCTCCAGTACCAATTATCTGGGCCAGCTCGTAGCGTTTGGCGAGTAAACGACCAATGTTGGGGTCTGACATAGAAACTCCAATCTGTAACAATATTAAATAACACCTGCAATTTAGAAAGGTTTTGAATATAAAGAAAGCATTTAAAAATTAAAAATTGATGATTGTCAACAAAAATGGTGCATATAAGAGAGTGAGTTTTAAAAATTATTAACTTTATCTCAAATTTATAATGCCCAGTTTTGAATCAAAAACTTAACTTACCGTGAAAAAAAAATATGAAGAGAGCATGAAGGGGCGATGGATTCGATCGCAAAGGCAGAAAAGGAAAACCACAGATTCACGTTTGCTGACGTTTTAGATTGGCTTCCATCGTGCTGATTAAAAAATGACCCGCCATTATTCCACTTGTTAAATTGTAAGTATTATTTGACACGCGATGTAAAGTTTCAAATCCACTGCGACGTTGGCGATCGCCCAATACCCAATAGCGCTGAACGATTGTCTGGGGACCAATCCAGCCTTCACCTTCCACTTGTCCTAATAAATTATGTTGAAGTAAAAAAGTATATTGACGTTCTCCGTCATCCAAACGCCCTTTGTACTGCAAAGCAATTTCAGGATGTTCGGATGAAGGGAAAATAAGCTTTGTCACCATAGTGAACCAGTTATCTCGATTCCAAGCAACCAAGGTCATACCTTTGACACTGATTGGCATACCATTACGTTCCAACCAATTTCCTTGTAGCGTCCAACGTCCTGGTTCAAGTAAAAAAGTATGAGCCACCTGTGGATAATTCCCTGTATTGTTGCAGTATCGCCAAGTTAGTTTAGTATAGCCCACAGACGGCGACCAGTTAAGAGGTAAGAACTCGCGTTGCTCCCGTAGTTGAATAGTTATCACTTAGATTCTACTGCTTTTCCTTGTCTCCTCATCTGAAGACAGTTCACAAGGGTGAATGAAGGTTTCCTAAAAGCACTTCCCGACTTGCACCGGTAGCTGCAGGTAGATTTCCGGGTGAATCTGTATGTTTCCAATAGGCTAAAACTGCAAAGGCGATCGCTTCTTTGAAATCCGCACTTAAACCAACTTCATCTGTAATCGAAACGGGTACAGATCCTAATAACTGTTGTAGACGATGTTTTAGGTAAAGGTTGCGACTGCCACCGCCGCATAACAATACTCGCTGTGGCATTTGTGGTAAAAATTGACGGTAATTGCTAACAATCGAGGCTGCTGTTAATTCTGTAAGAGTTGCTAAAAAATCTGCTGGGCTAAGTTGGTAACTTTCGGCATCTTTTATACATTGATGCAAATAATCAACCCCAAATAATTCTCTACCAGTAGATTTGGGTGGTGGTAAGTGAAAATATTCTTGATTGAGCCATTGTGTCACTATGCCCAAACAAGGAGTACCACTTGCAGCCCATTTACCATCTTCATCGTAGGTTTTTAATCCATTCGTTAGATGTTCTACAGCTAAATC
>JBCCSG010000174.1:0-14284 GCA_039200565.1 Cyanobacteria bacterium P01_D01_bin.50
CACCACTCACTACTCACTACTCACTACTCACCACTCACTACTCACTACTCACCACTCACTACTCACCACTCACTACTCACTACTCACTACTCACCACTCACTACTCACCACTCACTACTCACCACTCACTACTCACTACTCACCACTCACTACTCACCACTCACGGGAGCAAGCTGTCTATTCGCCATGCCCTATTCCTAACCACTAACTCATATAATATTAAAGTTTTCAGAATAACTTGAAAATCCCTGCTCTAACACACAGAAGTAATACCTATGCGAACTTACTATTGCGGCGAAATCCGTTCATCTAATATTGAAGAAACTGTTACCTTATATGGATGGGTGGATCGTCGCCGCGATCATGGAGGTGTGATATTTTTAGACTTACGCGATCGCACTGGCATTGTGCAAATCGTTAGCGATCCACAACGTACTCCCCTATCCTACGAACAAGCTAATTCCCTGCGAAATGAATACGTTGTCAAAGTCACCGGTAGAGTCTCGCAACGCCCGGATGATTCCCTAAATCCCCGCTTACCTACGGGTGAAGTTGAAATCTACGTCGATAATATTGAACTACTAAATGCGGTGCGATCGCAATTACCTTTCCAAGTTTCCACCGCCGATACCGAACCCGTGCGGGAAGATTTACGGTTAAAATATCGTTATCTAGATTTGCGTCGGGAACGCATGGCGCGTAATCTACAATTACGTCATCAAGTTGTTAAAGCTATACGTCGCTTCCTTGAAGATGCAGAAAACTTTATCGAAATTGAAACCCCCATACTTACTCGCTCGACTCCGGAAGGTGCACGGGATTATATTTTACCGAGTCGGGTTAATTCTGGTAATTGGTTCGCTCTGCCGCAGTCACCACAACTATTTAAACAAATTTTAATGGTATCGGGTACCGATCGATATTATCAAATTGCGCGTTGTTTCCGCGATGAAGATTTACGCGCTGACAGACAACCGGAATTTACTCAATTGGATATGGAAATGAGTTTCATGTCTCTTGAGGAAATTATCCAACTCAATGAAAAGCTAGTTTCTCATATCTTCAAAACTGTTAAAAACATTGATTTACCCCTTCCCTTCCCCCAGCTTACCTACGCCGAAGCTATGGAACGCTACGGCAGCGATAAACCTGATACACGCTACGATTTAGAATTAGTCAATGTCTCTGATTTACTGAAAGATTCCGGATTCAAAGTTTTCCGCGACTGTATTGCCAAAGGCGGCATTATCAAAATTCTACCTATCCCCGGTGGTGATGTTATTTCTAATGTCCGTATTAAACCCGGTGGCGACATCTTTAAAGAAGCCAGCGAAGCCGGTGCCAAAGGTTTAGCCTACATCCGCGTCAAGGAAAACGGCGAAATTGATACCATAGGTGCAATCAAAGATAATTTAAGTGCTGAACAAAAACAAGAAATTTTACAGCGCACTAACGCAAAACCCGGACATTTATTACTTTTTGCTGCTGCTGATGCTAATACCGTTAACAAAACCTTAGATCGATTGCGCCAATTTATAGCTAGGGAATTCAAATTAATCCCAGAGGATAAAATCAATTTACTGTGGATTACTGATTTCCCCATGTTTGAATGGAATGCTGAACAAAAACGCCTTGAAGCATTACACCATCCATTCACCGCACCCCATCCTGATGATTTAGAAGACTTAAAAACCGCACGCGCCCAAGCTTACGACTTAGTCTTAAACGGTTTTGAAATCGGCGGTGGTAGCTTGCGGATTTATCAACGAGAAATTCAGGAACAAGTATTTGAAACAATCGGCTTGTCAGTTGATCAAGCGTACAGTAAATTTGGCTTTCTTTTAGAAGCTTTTGAATACGGCACTCCTCCCCACGGTGGTATCGCCTACGGTTTAGATAGATTGGTAATGCTCTTAGCAGGAGAAGAATCAATCCGCGATGTAATTGCTTTCCCCAAGACGCAACAAGCAAGTTGCCTGTTAACAGATGCACCTTCCACTGTAGATGCTTCTCAACTTAAAGAATTACACGTTGCTTCCACATACAAGCCCAAAGATAAGTAATTTTGGAGGAGAATTGGGATAAAATTGCGCCTTGTGGCGAATAGGAATTTAAAGCTGATAACTCATAAATTTTCCTTCCCCCTTTTCTCCCCATCCTTTCCTATTTGCTTACCATAAAAAATCCCGATAAAGAATAATACATTTCACAAATGCTGCTTCGTTTAAATGCTTGTCTAAAGCGCGGCAATAGATAATCTCAAATCCCATAATCTAGCCGGATTTAATATAGCTTCATAATACCTTAGTGTCTGGTCAGCATCCAATACAGTTTTGAACTATACATTATCTCGTTAAATAAATTTCTGTATCGTAAATATCTAATTCTCATATTATTATAAGCGCCCTCTAAACCCATAAGAGTAGCTTTTATTTATTCTCCAATCAAAAAAATATTGATTTTTGTTGCTTTCCTCTTGACTATAATGCTCAGTTTTTCATCAATGGTGTAAAGACTAAAAACATAATTCCCACTCAAAGCATCCGATCTTTAATATATTTATATCTCGTGCCAAGAAGAAAAATGCATTTTAATCACTCAGTATTCGCAATCAAAGCTTAATTTATTGATAAAAATACCAAAAATAAATGTAGTAATATTATTATTTTATGTAATTTAGTAGTATTTATACGGATAAAAACATTTTTAATTATATTGGTTGCAATGCCCAAAAAGTAAGAAAAGTAGTAAAAGTGGGAAAAACGATCCTAATGGCAGCTTTCAAGCAGTAAAAGCATCTCCTATTCGTTCTCGAATGACCAATAACTACTACTTAATAAAGACAAAAATCTCTCAAAAGTAATTATGTGAATTATCACCTTGTGCATCGCGTAGCCAAATTAAGGAGTATAAAAAATTATTTGAAAGAAAATATAAAAATACTGTATAATTACTGGTAAGAAAAAAAAGTGTTTCTCTAAAATCCTCAAAACTATGTATCATAATTGGCTTTCTATTACCGGCTATGGTACTAATTGAGAAAAGTGTTCCAGAACACAATATTAAGATAATATAAAGCTAATATCAAGATATTGTGAAGCACCGAGATCGGGTATTGTTACATTGTCACAAGCATTGTTAACATTTCATTTGTAAAAATAAATACAAAGGAGGTATTCGCGCTCAGAGTTGTTCAATTGGTATTAGTTTCGTTAGTGGTATGTTGATTACACTGAATCTTGCTAAATTGTTGGCTCTGCTAAGATTTTTAATACATTTAGTAAAGTTGAAACCCAGGAATGATCTTTACTCCAACTTATAGCGATGGATTTTAGGCGATCGCAATTGCTTATTGGTTCTAGTGAGTATTACCAAAATTAGAACTTGTTTTATAAGTAGGCAATTTTTGTTTAATCAAATAAGTCTGGGGTTGTTGAGATTTAATCAGTCATTGAGTAGAAAACTTTGGATAATCTAAAGTTGAAACTATATCATGGTTGCAGTGCCATGAAGAGATTTATTGATTGATTATTAAATCTGTATACCGTTCGTGGTATATTTTTACTGCATTCCATAGTAACTTATGTACGCGTTTGAAGGAATAGGGCTTTGATGGTCAATTAGATCTCAGTCCTTCCAAATTAGCCTGACGTTGATGTTGTATGGGTTAACTACAGCTGCAACAAAGGTGGAATTACCTTCGAGGTAGATATAAGCCATCAAATACAATTAAATGTGTAGTATAGAAAAATACTATGTATCAAAATTACTATTCACTAGTATAACTGTAAATGAATGAGCGTTCTTGACGCTTAATGGTTACTAGTTAATAATTGTGCAACAAGTATGAATAATTTGCTTGCGAATAAATATACTACTATTGTATGATTATCGTAAATAATTATTGTCAGATATATAAGAAAGCCTTAAAGAATTTGGCTCGCAAATAGACAGTATACTTATAAAGGAAATCTTATGTCTCCATATAGATATGGGTATAGAATACCACAGCCTATATATAAATTCAATCGTATCCATTAAAATTTTTGTGAACTAACGTCAAAAAAGCGATGAAAATTTTAAACTGCCGGCGGTTTGAAAGAATTGAGGTTTCCAGAAATGAAATACTAGTGGCTATTGGCTTTCTGACTTATTTCCTCACCTTTTGATTGAGTGAGTAGACATCGTGTCAACTAATAATCTTGAACGGAATGAGAATTTGAATAATCCCCGAATAATTTACAGTACCTAGTGAAGGGTTCCCATAAGAATTTTTTGATTCTAAAAAAATTCTTATGGGTGCCCGTCAAGGGCTCCCTGCCAAATGCTTGGACTACATTGGGGATCGACAGATATAAAGATTCAAATAGTTGCGTTATTTTGAATAGTTATCAATTCAGCCAGAAACCTTTGCTGTCTTTTTTTTGACAAAAAAGGTTGAATACTATTCTTTATTTGGAGTATAACTTAAAGAAATTGCGTGCATCTACTTTCCGTCTTGGTAAAAAGTTAAATTTGGTGAGTTTAGTTACAAGTACTTAATCCAAATGAAGCTCACTTAAGGGCGTGTATTTATCAGTAGTGTATGTTTCTATGAAAGAAGTCAAATTACTTAGAAGATGCGATCGCAATCGCAAGCGTTCCAAAAGACGAGCTATCTACTGCCCGGTGCATGGATGCTATTTACATAGTGTAAGTCAGAAATATAAATTATTTGCGAACCATGCCGGACAACTTCAAAAGAAAGGGGTAGGGCGACAGAATGCACTGATATTAATTGCTTCTCAAACCGCAGTACTTTTAGAAGATGAGTGGTTGGAAGCATTTTGGTGTGATGAGTGCCAGCAGACGAAATGGTACCATGTCAAAAAAATTGGCAAAAGCTCAATTAATTCTGCTAATTGTAAAGCCGAGCAAAATGTTGGACATAACTCTTATTCGATATCAATAGCACCGGCTACACTGTGGGAACAGGCTGTAGGGGTAGATGAGACTAGAGGAAATCCTAGTGTTAGTGAATTTACTCGCAGACATGCACGAATGGTTAGCTACAAAAATCTTTAGTTCAAAAAAGAAGCGTGTAGAAAAAAAAGAAGACTCGGTGTCAGAAATATGTTCATGTTTAGTGAACTTAGCGATCGATTTAGAAGACAGCCGACTTAATCCAACTTATTTAATTTTTCTGCATAGCAAATTAACCGGCATATTGGTAAAAAAATAGGGCATAATAAGGCATAAGAGGTGTTACTTTGAACAAGAATCCGTTTGTTAAGTTTAAGAACGGGAAAATAGTAAGCGTTGAACATGTAAAAGTAGCTTCTTGTAATGAAAACCGAGCTTATACAAAAAAAAGGTCAGCAGGGCAAAAAGCTTCACCATTTTATTTACTTACTCTCCTAATAGTTAATGCGGGTATTTGGACTGGGGCACTAATATATTTAAATACAGCAAAACCAAAATATGTTAGTGAATGGGCAGTTAATATTCCTGGTAGTGGTTCAACTTCTAACATTAACCTTCCCGATATTGGACAAGCAATATCCCAAAATTATTCAGCTTATGCCGGAGCAAATTATGACCCCAGAGAAAACTATAAAGCCATTGCAACCAGCGATCAAGTATTAAAAGCAGCAGCAGCGAGTGTAAATATTCCACTAAAAAAATTCGATAAGCCGCGAATTAAAATAGTTGACAATACATCGCTGATGAAATTTGAGTTTAAAGGCGAGAGTCCCCAAGAAGCGAAAAGAAAAGCTACAGCCTTACAAAATGCATTTGAAGTCAAATTAGATAGATTAAGACACGAAGAAATCGTCCAACAAAAAACGCGCTTGGAATCAGGCATGGAAACTTCGCGGCGTAAATTAAAAGCGGCTCAAAGACGGCTTAGTGCTTTCAAAGCTAGTTCGGGTTTAAATTCTGACGAACAACTCACGAATTTAGCAATAAATATAGAGGAATTACGCAAACAACGTGCCGAACTCGTAGCTCAACAACAACAGTCTCAAGCTCGTCTTGTGGAGTTATCAAATAATTTAAGTTTATCTTCCAATCAAGCTTCAGATGCTTTTGTTTTACAAGCAGATCCACTGTTTCAAAATTATCTGAAAAATTTTAGCGAAGCTAATAGCAAATTAATCACTTTAAGTGCAAAATTTTTACCGACTCATCCAACACTTATTAACATCCGAACAGAACAACAAGCAGCCCAAAATGCGCTTTTAAATAGAGCACAAGCCCTTTTAAATCGTCCGATAAATATGGCGTTAATCAATCGGCTCAACTTTAGCAACAACGAATCATCTGGTTCTAAACGGGCTATATTATCCGAACAATTGGTGAATACAAGTGTAGAAAAAGAAGGAATAACAGGTCAAATAAATGCATTAAACGAACAAATTCCTAACTTAGAGAAAAGGTTGCAACAATTATCTCAGCAACAATCGGTGATGGAAGACTTCAAGCGAGACGTACAAGTAGCCGAAGCAGTATTTTCATCGACTATTGCGAAATTAGACTTAGCAAGAACGAGTGTTTCTGCTTCTTATCCACAAATTCAAATTCTTGCCAGACCCAGTTTACCAAAAGAGGCTGCAGGACCAAGAAAAAATTTAGTTTTGCTAGGTGCAACATTAGGCTCATTGTTCTTTAGTAGCGGAATTATTGGGTTGTGGAAACAACGTAAATCGCAACAACAAAAACAAGAAAGTAAATTTTCAGAATATTTAGAATACCCGGAATATATAGAAGATTATTACTAAAGCATGAAACCCCGAAACTTTGAAGAAAGTTTAACTTGGTATGTCATCATTGGCACCTATGGTTTTTACGTACTGGGAATGTTATTTACTGTCTACTGCTTATTAGCATGGGTTTATGGTGGCTATTTAGTTTATAAAATTTTGCTGCAAACAGAAAATACCCCAGCATCAGAAAAAATTAGCATTCCGTGGATAATTTGGTTATGGGGCATTTGTTCGCTAATTACTTTAGTTGCAACTTATGCTGGTATCGCTGACTTTAAGTTGGGAATAACGGCTCTTCTCAGAGCTATTATAGGTTGGTTGACGAGTTCGGCAGTAATACCATTATTTATGTTAGGTGGCTGTTTAAATATCAGAGCAAAATTGATTTATAGAGCGGTATGTATATTATGTTTGCAAAGTTTAATTGCAATTCCGATTGCTTATGCAGGCTATTATATGAATCTACCGGATATTATTTACAGTTCTCCGATTGAAAGATTGATTCAAAACGGTCCAATTTTTCATCAAGTAGGATTTTATTTTTCAGATTATGGTGCCGATAATGTCCGTTTATTCTTATTTACTCCTTGGTGTCCGGCTTTAGGTCTTGTAAGTAATATATACTTTTTCATGGTACTCCAAGAATCAAATAAAAAATGGCGATACATCGGTATAGTTGGAGCAATTGCGATGAATATTGTATCTCTTTCCCGGGCTGCCCTTGTAACTCTACCAGTAGTATTCCTTCTGATTTGGGGCTTGAAAAACTTTGCTCGCCCTGGGGTACAAATTAGTGCTGGAGTTGTTAGCTTTATCGGCGGAATTTTCAGTACTCCAATCACGAATACTGCGACAGATTTTGTTGATTCTTTCCATGGTTCGCGAGCAGATTCTTCAAGAGTTCGTGCAGCTTTACAAAGGGTAGGAATAGAGGCTTGGAAAGAAGCTCCTATTTGGGGGCATGGAGCGCAAAAACCAGGACCACCAGTATTAGCTAATTTGCCTATTGGTTCTCATCATACCTGGGTAGGATTGCTTTATACAAAGGGTTTAGTCGGTTTTATCGCTTTATTATTGCCCGTATTCTTTAGTTTTGTGGATTTGTTAATAAAGGCAAGTGAATCCAAAATTGCTGAAACAGCTTTGAGTATTTTATTAGTACTTATTTTCTTCTCTTTTGGCGAACAAATAGATGTTTTAGCATACATTATTTGGCCAAGTTTAATAATTTTAGGAATTGCTTTTAAAGAAAAGATGGAAAGCCCGATACAATTTACATTCTGAAATTATCTTTCATATCTATTGATAGATAATTAAATAGATTTCAGTGAGTTTTTTTAATGTTGTAAATCATTGCGATATCTATAACTGGTTTTCGCTTAGATACATAACCTCACCCTGCCTACGGCTTCCCTCTCCTTACTAAGGAGAGGGATTGAGGAGCCACTGCTGCACCAGGGTTCCCTGAATGTGCAAGTGGCGTGGTGAGGTTTCATCTTATATTTAATTACGCCTACCTACTTATCGGAATTGTTTAATTAGCTTTATCCGTACAGTGCGATCGTTTTTTATCCTCCAAGAAAAATTACAGAGATATCTACAAATTGATGATAATCGCCAAAATTAAACAGCAGCTATCAAATCAGTTTATCCGCAATATTGGATGGCTTGGAGGTGCTGAATTAGTAAATCGTGTATTTCGCTTGGGAGCAACAGTAGTGCTAGCCCGGGCTCTAAGCCGCCAAGACTACGGATTAGCAGCAATTGTTTTAACTATTAGTGAATTTACAACAGTTTTTACCCTCAGAGCCGGGATTGGAGGCAAAATTGTTCAAGCCGATGAAGAAGATGTAGAAGTTTTTTGCAATACAGCTTACTGGTTGAATTGGATTCTATGTATCTTTCTATTTGTGGCTCAATGTCTTGCCGCTTTTCCTATCGCTTGGTGGTACGGAGAAGAAAAGCTAATTTTACCACTTTGTGTATATGGTTTAGTCTATTTAATGATGCCGTTTTTTGCGGTTCATAATGCATTAATAGATAGAGCAAATAGACTGAAAATTACGGCAATAAGTACTGCAATTCAGTCAATGCTGAATAACATTCTCATTCCGATTTTTGCATTGTCGGGTATGGGTATGTGGGCTTTAGTATTACCAGGACTTTTTACGATGCCGGTTTGGATAGTAGTTACTCATATTAACGAACCTTGGCGACCAAAAATGTCTTTCACTCTTAACAGATGGAGAGAAATAGTAAATTTTGGTAAGGATGTCCTTGGTTATGAGTTATTAGAAAAACTCCGAGCAAATCTAGATTATTTACTAGTAGGAAAATTGTTAGGTGTTGAAGCTTTAGGAGTTTACTTCTTTGCTTTCAATGCAGGATTAGGTATCAGTTTAAATGTGATAAATATAATGGTTTGGCCACTTTATCCTCACCTTTGTGCTGCTAGGCGTAACTTCGTTGAATTTAAACAAAAATATTTTCACAGTCTCAAAACTATCAGCTTGGTGATAGTTCCTTTAGTTATTCTGCAGTCAAGTTTAGCCCCATTTTACGTACCGATTGTGTTTGGCGAAAAGTGGAGAATAGCAGTGCCAATATTAGTATTAATTTGTCTTTCTGCCATACCCCGCCCCTTTGAAAAAGCTGCAGCTTTACTGCTGCAATCTTTAGATAAAGCTTGGATTAATGTACGCTGGAGTCTAATATTTACCGGAATTTTTATTACTTCTATACTCATTGGCATGCAGTGGGGAATTTTAGGAGTCGCAGTATCCGTATTAATTTCTCATGCTGTAGCAATGCCCGTGTTTACAGTATGGGCAACAAGACTTGTATTTGCTAGAAATTCAACTTTACTACTTAATAAAAAATCATGAATCCCACATTTACAGTAGTTATGCCAGCTTACAATGCAGCTGCATATCTCTCACAAACCATTGAATCAGTTTTAAGTCAAACTTTTACCGACTTTGAACTAATAATAATTGACGATGGCTCTCAAGATAATACTGCTGCAATCGCTGATAATTACAAGAATAAAGATAAGAGAGTTAAATTTTTACTTCAATCAAATCAGGGAGTTTCAGCAACTCGAAATAAAGGAATAGATCGTTCTAATTCTAAATATATTGCTTTTATAGATGCTGACGATAAATGGTTCCCCGATAACTTAAGCTTCCATTTTAAGCATTTAGAAGAAAATCCCGATTTAGGTGTCAGCTATGGAAAAGTTGAATTTTTACATCCCGACGGAAAGCATACCGGAAAAATTGCTCGAGGGCGTTTAAAGGCGCTGCAACCGCAGCATTTTTTATATAATAATCCGACAATGACAGTTTCAAATCTTGTGGTGCGTCAACAAGTATTTCAAGAAATTGGCTGTTTCGATTGCACTATGCAATATTCAGAAGATTTAGATTTTCTGTTTCGGGTTGCCTGTAGCAATTGGAGAATTGAAGGTATCGCTCAAGTATTGTTAGGGTATAGAACTACACAAGGAGGGCTTTCTTCACAGCTTTACAAAATGGAAGAAGGTTGGGAAACCTTGATGGCTAAAGCTAGGATACAGGCACCCGAATTGGTTGAAAAGCATTACTCGAAAGCTAGAAGTAACCATCTACGATATCTTGCACGTAGAGCCTTTCGCTTACGGCTTGCTTCTCAAGTAGGAGTAGATTTTTTAAATCGAGCCTTAAATTCCGATTGGCAATTAGTGCTAAGAGAGCCTCGGAGTACTTTGCTAACCATGGCGGCTATCTATGGTAATCATCTACTAAAGCATAGAAATTTCCGTAGAATTACCGGATCACTTTAAAGATTGGTTAAAACTTTCATGGTTTTGATAAATTTTCGATAAACTACTTGATTTCATGCTGTATGGTTTTTAACATGAGGGTTGCATGGAGAAATAAACCAATATGACCGTATGTTATTTGATTCAAACCTATAAAAATCCCGAACAGATATACAGACTTGTTAGATTAATTAAAAGTACCTCTCCCAATTCTTTTGTCATCGTAAGTCATAACTTTAATGGTTGTAGCTTGAATCTCAGCTTATTCAAAAAATTCAATAATGTAGAGATTATTCCTAATAATCGAGTCATGATGGGAAGCTTCGGTATTATTCAAGGTTTTTTTGATGCTATTAGCTGGTTATTAAATAAGAAAATTAAATTTGATTGGTTAATAAATATTACTGGTCAAGATTATCCAACACAGCCTCTTTCTAAAATTGAAAGTTTTTTAGAAAATACAAAATACGATGCTTTTATAGAGTATTTTGATGTTTTATCAAAGCAAAGTCCTTGGAGTCGAAAAGTTGTAAATGCGAGATATTTGTATCAATATAAACATTTTCATGGATACTTATCTCCTTCCCAGAGATTGATTTTAAAACCGATTAAACATCTTATTAACAATTATCAGCCTTTAATAAAATTAGATTTATCTTATGGAATCACTGTTGGAATTAAAAGCTTTTATAATTTGTTCGATAAAAGTTTTATTTGCTATGGAGGTTCTTATTTTGCCACAATTTCTAGCCAATGCGCAAAATATTTACATTACTTTACAGAAGAGCATTCCCGGGTCTTAGATTACTACAAAAAGACCTTTATTCCAGAAGAGTCTTTAATGCAGACAATTCTAGTTAACAGTAACAAATTTAACTTGTGCAACAGTAATTATCGATATACTGATTTTACCAATAGCCGACACGGGCACCCACGGATATTGACTAGTAAAGATTATTCAATTCTAACTAAAGATAATATTCATTTTGCGAGAAAGTTTGATATGAACGTGGATAGTAGAATCTTAGATAAATTAGACGAAAGAATATTTACATCAGGAAAAATAGATATACCTCCTGTTGAATTTCCAACCGAGCAGAACAATTATATGGAAACAGTAAATTCATAAAATTTTATTCTGCTTGTCACGGTTGATTTAACTTCAAATCAAGTGAGTATAAATAAATATTCGTGTTATTGCGAGTGGAGTGTTTACCTATAAATAAACAGTTCACTCGCAATAATATTTTGTATTGACCCATAGTATGGTAAATGATAATTAATTAGACCACGTACACAATTTCCATAATTAACCATTAAAAAGTAGGTAATTTGTAATGTCTAAAATATCAGTTGTTGTCCCAGCTTACAACTCTCAACGTACAATTCTAGAAACAATAACTTCAGTTTTACAGCAAACCTTTTCAGATTTGGAGTTGATAGTGATTAATGATGGTTCAACAGATAGAACTTTAGAATTATTAGAAACCATACAAGATATAAGATTGAAAGTTTATTCTTATCCCAATGGAGGCTTACCAACAGCTCGCAATCGCGGTATTGCTCGCGCCACAGGAGAATTTATTTCTTTTATCGACGCGGATGATTTATGGACACCTGATAAATTAGAATTGCAACTGAAAGCTTTACAACAAAATCCACAAGCAGGAGTTGCTTATAGTTGGACAATTTGTATGGGTAACAATGGCAATTCATTTCATCCCGGTGTCACTGAAAGTTTTCAAGGTAATGTTTATCCAAATTTATTAGTCGGCAATTTTATCGCAAGTGGTTCAAACGTTTTAATTCGTAGAGAAGCTATTGAATCAGTAGGTTATTTTGATGAAAGTTTGAAATCCTGTGAAGATTGGGATTATTGGCTGCGATTAGCACCAAAATGGGATTTTGTAGTTGTTCCCCAACCTCAAATTATTTATCGATTATCTTCGGGGGCAATGTCAAGTAAACTCGATGTGATGGAAAAATATCAAACTCTGGTACTAGAAAGAGCGTTTAGTCAGGCACCGTCAGAACTGCAATACTTAAAGAATCGGGGTTTTTCCTATATTTATTTGTTTATGACGCGACTTTGTTTAAGTAGAAATAATAATGAGAAAATTATAGAAAAAGCTGCTCAAAAATTATGGGAAGCAATTCGTTTTTATCCTCAAATAATATTCAGAAAAGAAGCTCAACTTCTATTAATCAAGCTATTTATACTAGGAATACTTTCTCCAAAGATTGCTACTGGCATTTTAAATAAAATGGGGCGAGTTCGTACAGTTACCGATCCTAGATTACAAACTAATACTGCTCGCGGAGTTAGGAATTATGAGTTAGGAGTTAGTACCACCGGAGCTAGGAATTAGAACGTATATGAGACTCTCATATAAATATTAAAATTCTCTCCGGATAAATAATTTATTAGTTCATCTGGACTCGAATAAAAGATTCACTCAAAGTAAATTCTGGTAGTATTTGATCTACTACCAGTTTTTTTGTAATTTAACTTACCAAAAACATTATGTTTCAAGAATCAATGAATAAAAAAGCATCTGTAATTGTGCCCCTATATAATGCCGAAAAATATATAGGTAGAACCATTAAATCGATTTTGAATCAGACATACAAAAATCTAGAAATTATAATTGTCGATGATGAATCTCCTGACAACAGCGTGAAAGTCTGTCAGCAGTTTACCGACTCCAGAATTAAAATTGTTCATCAAAAAAATCGAGGACTAGCTGGTGCAAGAAATACAGGTATTCGTCATGCTGAAGGCGAATATATCGCATTTATGGATGCCGATGATATTTGGTTACCAGAAAAGCTAGAAAAACACATTACCCAATTAGAAAGTAATCCAGATGTGGGTGTAAGTTTTAGTCGTTCAGCCTTTATTGATGAAAACGATAAACCTTTAGGTATCTATCAAATTACTAAACTTGAAGATATTACTCCCCTCGATATTCTTTGTCGCAGTCCAATTGGAAATGGTTCAGCAGGAGTTTTTAAGAAAGAGGTTTTTGAAGATATAAAATTTGAAGCTAATCTCTACGGTTATGTAGAAGATTATTATTTTGACGATACCTTTGCTCTATCAGAAGATATTGAATGTTGGGTAAGAATCGCGCTTCAAACTAAATGGAAATATGCAGGACTTGCTGAAGCATTAACTCTTTATCGAGTCCATTCTCAAGGATTATCAACTAACCTCAAAGTTATGCTAGATACCAGAGAAAAATTGTTTGAAAAAACTGCTTCTTATGCACCAGAACAAATGGCACGCTGGGTAAAACCTGCAAGGGCTTATCATTTCAGATATGTGGCAAGGAGAGCAATTACTATTAATAAAGGAACTGTAGCTTTAAAACTAATGTTTCGTGCGATCTTCATGAATTATTGGCGTATCATTATAGAAGATTTTCAGCGTACTTTTGAAACTATCGCCGCTGCTTTTCTACTTTGTATAGTACCAAAACCCCTCTACGAAAAATTAAAGGCGATCGCTATCAAGATAATCGGAAGTTTACAACAAAAAAGCATCAATCAAGATACGGCGAACCAAGCATCATAAATCATTCAATATAAAGCGAAATATGTGGAATTACCACATATTTATTTCCTCTTCTTCATCAGCTTAGTATCAACATCTACCGAGAATAAAACATGCAAACTATAATTGAAAATTCCAAATTCACAGTTCTAAAACCTCAATATTCCGTTACCGCCGCAA
>JBCCSG010000175.1:0-14196 GCA_039200565.1 Cyanobacteria bacterium P01_D01_bin.50
AAAACATGGGAATGGGTTTGTCGGAGTATTGAAAAATTTAAAGTCAATCCGGGTGATTCTTTACAAAACAGTTTAGTAAAATGGATTAATGGCTATCTGAAGTGGCGTATTAAAGATTTATATGTTCCCGATAGTAAGTATTCTACTATAAGTTTAGATAGCCCTTTAAGTAACGACGAAGGCAATAAAGTTACTCAACTTGATATTTTGCCAGACTGCCAATCTCAGAATATTACTTTAGATTTGCTCGATAAAAAAATTGAAGAAATTCAAAAACGCGATCGCCACACCTGGGGAGAAAGAATAAGTAGGTTTATCGAACAAGATGAAAGCCGCGTGTTAAGGCGCTCCTATCCGCGGGTAAATCCAGAATGTGACTGTCAATTGTTAGCAATACGCTTGTTGCTCGAAATTCCTTCTCATAAAATTGCCGATATTGCCAGAGAGTTTAGTGTAAGCAATCAAACTTTATATTCTCATTGGAAGAAAAAATGCTTACCTTTGCTGCAAGAAATTGGTGTTAATTTGAGGATTGATTAATGCACAGCACCCAACCAAATCATTTACAGGTACCTTTGGGGAGAGATGCTCATCAAAAAGCAGAAGAATTTGCTGCGGAGCAAGATTCTCCCGAGAAGGGCAAACAAGTTTATCTAAATACTTTAGCAGTTTATGCCGTTAATAATTATCTTAAATGGCTAAATGTAGAAACGGCGTTACATCAAAGCGATAGCTGGAATTGGAGCATCAGAACATTTTTTGATGTTGCCGATTTAATGCTGCCGTCGGTTGGTAGAATAGAATGTCGTGCAGTGTTACCATGGGAAGATGCTCTAGTATTACCCCAAGAGGTAACCAGAGAACGAATTGGTTATGTAGCTGTTCGGTTAAAAGAGCAGTTGGATTTTGTTGAAATATTAGGATTTGTCCCTGCAAGAGCGATAATTGGGCAGCCAGAAATAATTGAAATCAATCGATTGCAATCCCTTGATGTTCTGATTGATACTATAAATCGACGCAAAACTTTGGTAAACTTGTGTCAGTGGTTGGAAGGAGTATTCTCGCGAGGTTGGCAATCTCCAGAGTTAGCTTTAGCTGGAAATTTCAGAAGTGCTACGACTATTACCCGCCAAGATACCGACTCTCAAGCAAATTCTATTAGTCGCGCCAAGGTAGTAAATGTTGGCAGACAGATAGTTTTATTAATGGAATTAACGCCAACAGATAGCGCTGTATTTAATATTAGGTTGCGAGTTTATCCTGCGGAAAATACCGTTCATTTACCCCAAGATTTGCAACTAACTATCTTTGATGAATCGGGGAATGCTTGTATGAAAACTCAAGCAGAAACCACTAATGATTGGATACAGCTTGAATTTAGCTGTCAACATGAAGAGAAATTTAGCGTGGAATTGAAGTTAGGACAAACTTGTATTACCGAAGAGTTTGTTGTTTAAACGCATCGAACAATAGGTAGAACATTATGGCGATTGTTAAACTTAAACTCAGAGAAAGCAAGCAAGGATTTCAGGTAGATTTAACGGCTAAGCAACTAGATATTGAAACAGAAGGATTTTTACCTCCACTACCACCACAATTGGAGTCATCTTTCAATAACTGGCAACTAGCTTACCGTCAAATTGATGCAGTGCGTTCCGTTTTTAGTTCCCATCAAGTACGTCTTTCTCCCAAAGGTGTTACCAAATATTCCAGCGCTGAGTATACAACTTCGGTTAAAGAAAGTCTCAATCAATGGCTTAATTCCGCCGATAGCAGATGGCTACCCGTGCGGGATAGATTAATTGCGATTGCGCAACAGTTGCATCAAAGAAATGAGGAAATTCGCATCATAATTGATGCTAAAGATGTTAATTTACGCCGTCTTCCTTGGCAAGAGTGGAAATTATTTGAGGAGTATTATCCCCAAGTTGAAATTGCACTTATTGCAGCAAAAAATACATATAAATATTCAAGTTCCGTACTTCCGAAAAGTTCAAAAATTAGAGTTTTAGTTGCTGTCGGTAGAAGCGACGGTATAAATACTAAAAATGATTTAGAAGTAATTAAAGATTTAGAACAACACGGTGCAGAAGTTGTTTGTTTAATGCAACCAAACCGTAGAGAATTATGTAACGCTCTGTGGGATGATGAAGGATATCATATTTTTATATTTACAGGACACAGTGGAAGTCGAGAAGATGGGCATATTGGTTGGATTGAACTTAATGACAATGACAGTTTGAGCATTGAGGAATTTAAAGAAGCTTTAAAACATTCGATTAATCAAGGGTTGCAGTTAGCAATTTTCAATTCCTGCGATGGTTTGGGGTTAGCTTCGCAATTAGCACAGTTGCATCTACCCCGTTGTATTGTCATGCGAGAGCCGGTACCGGATAAAGTAGCAGTAGAATTTTTAAAGTACTTTTTTGAAGAATTTACCGGCGATCGATCTCTTTCCAAAGCTTTAAATAGAGCGCGTAAGCGGTTAGAACATTTTAATTTCGATTTTCCTGGTGCAATTTGGTTACCGACAATTTGCGTTGCAGCTAATGTAAAACTATTAACTTGGAAATCGCTTAATTCAGGGAATATTCCTCAGCCAGTTGAGCTTATACCAGATAAAAAATCAAATGTCAAGCTATTCGTTTCATTCGGTTTAATTGGTTTACTTATAAGTTGTATTGCTGTTGTGAGTTGGAATCTATTTTCAAAATCTGGGCAAGATTCAATAAAAACACCTTCTAAACAACTAACATTTACAACATTGACTTCTGTAAGCGTTCCTTCAGGAACATTTCGCTACGGAGGTAGCACTTCTTGGGAACCACTGCGTGAAAAAATAGAACGAAAAATTCGCAAAGCTCATCCAAAATTTCAACTGATGCATCAAGGTGCTATTGGTTCCGGACAAGGCATCAAAAGATTATTAAATGATAAACTCGAAAACGGCAAGCTAGATTTTGCTTTATCTTCTCGAAATTTAAAAGCATCAGAAAAACAATCAAATATTGATAATTTTCAACTTCGAGAAATACCAGTAGCCATAGACGGAATTGCCATTGCAGTTAATCATCAACTTCAGATAAAAGGTTTAACTATCCAGAATCTCAAAGATATTTATACCGGCAAAGTTACTAATTGGCAACAAATAGGTGGGGAGAATTTAGAAATAGTACCATTCTCTCGCAAACCAACCAGAGGAGGTACCCCTGAATTTTTTGTCCAAGAAGTTTTAGACAATGAAGAATTTGCTGAGAATGTTCAGTTTATTGACGAAACAACAAAGAATTTGAGACAGGTAAACCAACAACCAGGTGCTATTTATTATGCATCCGCATCAGAAGTAGTAACGCAATGCAGTGTTAAAACATTACCAATAGCACAAAGTTCCAATAATTTTGTTTCTCTTGATACACAAAAATATACTTCTCAAAAAAATTGCGAAGAAGAGAAAAAACGTGGTAATCAGAATCACGTAAATGTAGAAAATTTAAAAACAATTTATCCTAGCAACTTAACTCGTACAGTTTACGTGATTTATAAACAAACAAATTCAGGAGAAGAAGCAAAAGCGACAAAAGCTGGTAAAGCTTATATCGAACTACTGCAAACTGATGAAGGTAAAAAAATAATTAATGAAGCCGGGTTTATTCCGATTCAGTGATTTTTTATAGATCTAATTTTTTCAAATTATTAATTACCGATTAAATAGCCCAGAGTATTTAAAATATAGGGAATAAACTGCGCTCCCGCTCCCCTTCCCCCTCTCTACCTTTACCCAGCAATCTTGGTTTGTGAGAGTACTAGGTGGGCATTCAAAATCTCTAGTCAGGAAATAAATCTCTGTTTTGTCTACATTTAACGATAGTTAAGTTTTTTCAAACAGCTGCGAAATCAGTAAAAATAGGAATGTTCTTTAGTATAGACTAACTACAGAGTGTGAGGAGCGCATCAATGATTCATCAACGATTAAGACGACTATTATCTTTTAGTTTTGTAAGTTGTTGCTTTTGTGTGGGTATTGGCATCGGAATGCTTATCCGTTTAGCTCAACTGGAACCATCCAATGCAGCTACTACCCAAACTCTAGTTGCCACGGATACTAAATTATTACCAGATCTCAATAATTTAGAGCTGATTATTCCCGAATCTATTTTTTCCGAAACTATTACCATTCAAGCAGTTGGAGATGTTATTCCTGGAACTAATTTTCCTAATTATAGACTTCCAAGTAATAAAAATAACTTAATCCCAGCCTCAGTTAGAGCATACTTACAAAGAGCCGATCTCTTATTTGGTAACTTTGAAAGTACCCTGACTAGCCATCCCTATACTTCAAAAGATACCAGTAGGGGTCAAGTATTTGCTTTTCGCTCTCCACCAAGCTACGCCCAATTATTTGCTGACGTGGGTTTTGATGTATTCAATATAGCTAACAATCATGCTCTAGACTTTGGTAATGTCGGATTTCGCGATACTATGAGAAATTTTGACAATGTTGGCATTCAAACAGTCGGTCATAAAAATCAAATTCTTTACTTAGAAAAGAAAAGTATGACTGTTGCGATGATTGGTTTTGCCCCTTACACAATGTACAACAGCATCCATGATTTAGAAACTGCTACAGCTTTGATAAGAGAAGCAAAAAGTAGGGCAGATATTGTAGTGGTATCCATGCATGCAGGAGCAGAAGGAACGAACGCACTACATGTCAAAAATCGGACAGAATATTTTTATGGGGAAAACCGAGGTAACAGTATTCAGTTTGCCAGGGCTGCGATCGATGCGGGAGCTGATTTAGTTTTTGGCCATGGGCCACATGTACCCAGAGCAATGGAAATTTATAATGATAAACTCATTGCTTACTCTTTGGGAAATTTTTTAGGATACCGGACTTTATCTACAAGGGCACAAGCAGGGTATTCTATGATTTTAGAAGTCAAGCTCAATCGGTGGGGTAACTTAGTTGGTAGTAAAATTATACCTGTGCGCATGAGTTCCCAAGGCATACCTTATATTGACCAAAGTTTTCGGACTGTGGGATTATTGCGTTATTTGAATAGCAAGGCGTTTCCGAATAAGCAGATAGAAATAAATAAATTAGGGGAAATTGTTGTCAATCAATTTGATTCCGATATAGCAACTAGTTCTTCTCAAGTAATCGATTGATAGCTGTCAAGGGTGCCATCGAGTTTCTGTGATGGGAGATAGAAACAACTTAATAATTACAAAGATAAATAATTTAGAAACCCGGTTTTTTTGAACAAGCTGGGTTTCTTGATTATTAAAAATGATTAGGGAAGACTATATAGAGTAAAAAGTATCAGAAATCATCTTAAATATTTATCTATTAATAGCTATTTCACTGGGATTTTCAATATTTACATTCTCTAACTTAAAAGAATTAAAAAATTGTTTAGCATCTCCAGCTTTAGAATTAGAAATATCGAGAATATATAATCTTTTACCTACTAAAAATAAACGACTTTTTGCAGTTATTTCTTCATTTTCATTTTGATATTCTACTTCTATCCCAGGATATTTACCTAATGTGATATTTTGCCGATCTAATAACTTAATCTCAGTCCCTAAAAATTCTTTTAAGAATTTATCATACACTTCACTCAGTGATAAATTACTTAAATCCATACTATAATCAACATAACCAACGATATAAGAACTTTTCTTAGTATCGGCATAGTAAATATTTATAGAATAATCTTCACCTTTGGAATTTAAATTAGTTACAGAGGTATCTGGTACGAAAATCGAAAATTTTCCCTCATTTGAATAAAACTCTTTCCATCCTGAAGTTGCTAATATGGAATTATCTGTATTCACTTGAGTCAAAAGGGAGCTAAATTCAGCTTGAGCTTGTGTTGTAAACAATTGTTTGGCAGAAAAAGCCATTTTTGCATCAACTTTTGGAGTATATACCATCATTCCTAATCCAAGCATTGCAACGTTTACTGATAATCTTTTCATATTAGTGTCTCTTGTCATACTGGGAAAATACTTGGGCACTAACCTTTATACAGCGAAAATCAATTCAAATCACTACGATTATATAAACTCACATAAAGAAATTTCTATTCATATATCAGCATAATGTTGGATTTTTACGAAAAACATTCAGTAATTTAACTGAGCTTCTATAGCATTTATAGTTGAAATAAAAGGATATGCCCACTGCTTGAGGCAAGTGATATGTTATTTCATATAACGCTTCTCTTTATGTTTTGATGACAAAAAAATTATCTAGTAATAATAGATGTACGTATTTTACTGTTTTTAGATTATCAATACTCCCTTTTGATTTTTGTCAGATTATAATCCAGTCAAAATTGGAATATTAACATCACAAAGATTGTAAAAATAATAAATAAAGTAAAAATTACCCCGAACTAAATTAATAATTCGTCTTAGTCTTATGATTATATTTAATCGGAAAATTTAATATATGATTCCCATTCTCAATAACTGTTATGTACTGTATTTCAGAGGAAATTGATATGTAGTCAAGCATACTAGTTACATTGACTTATAGACTACATAGAAATGCTGGTAATAAAAGTATTACAAACTTGAATATAACAAGTTTAATTTTAATGAAATCGTAGAATAATTAAGGGATAAATACACATATAGACTTTCTTAATTTACAAGCATGACTACGAGTATAAAATACAATAATCATCCCTATTTTATTATCATAGTTGCCAGTAATTATCAAGAAAAGCTAATCAATCAAACCTTCTTCCCTTGCTCTAATGTGAGTGATAACTCGAAGATTTTTTCCTTGATTTTTTAATTCTTCAACATTAATATCTAAAACTTCTTGCAATTTATACCAATAGTGACGTACCATACGCTCAGAAACACAGATATTTGCAGCAATTGCTTTATCTTGCAATCCTTCTTCAAATGCTAAATTAAGCAGTCTTAACCACTCTGGTTTAAGCTCCAATCCAGAATTAATTCCTTTGATTTCTTTTGTATGAGTAAATCCCTGCAAAGCCCAATTGACTCGATTCAACATTTCCTGACTAGAAAAAGATTTATCCGCAACTACAAAGCCTGATGGATGGTTATCAATTTTCGATTTAATTCGCACTAAAGTTTTGATATAGCTGCTTTGTACAAGAATATTAATAGATGGGTAGTTACTTAATAACTTTTTAAGTAACTGTATCCCATTACTAACTTGGGCTGCACTCCCAATATTTTGTGCAATACAAATATCTAGGATAACTAAGTCTGGCTCAAAGGAAGCAACTTGATGTAAAGCATTTTCTACAGTCGTAGCAGCATACATCGTAGCATTTGGGTAACAAGAACGCAATATCTTGATTGTGCCACTCAGAAATATCTCGTAACTATCAACCAACAAAATTTTAGGCGATATTCTTTTTCGTAAACTTTGGCTCATAATTAGTTCCTCAAATTCTGATAATTTGTCTACTGAAGTTTTTTCCTAGATAATATGTCTATTTAATTGGTAGTAGCATTTGAGAAAAATCCGCTCGTTGGAACCTTAATTTATTGACAGGTTTTAAAACAAGTTAAATCCTGTTGTATCGGACATTATGGAATAAATAAACTCCAGTCCTCACTTACCCTGATAATGTATTATTTTTTCTTCATCCTCTTTTAGACTCTGCTTATTCTACAATATAACTCCGTAATGATGCGGTTGGTAGCTATTTAAAAAACATTTTAGATTAAAATTCAGTAAAACTCTGAAAAACTCTGTAATTTTCATTTTAACTGAAAAATGCGGGGAAAAGTCTATACTCTTCCCCGCATGATAATTTATACGTTATTCTATTTTTGGAACACACTAATAGCCGAAGAAGTCTAAATCAAAATATATGTATACCATTTAGAAGCGGTAGCCAAGTCCAATACCGAAACCTGCATCAGTATCATCTTCTAAAGGAACGATTAGATCGCCGAAAACTACTACATTGGTAGCGATTTCTTTTTCTGCACCAGCATTTAAAAAGGCTATAGAATCACCACTACCAAAAGCTAAGCCAGCACCAGCATAAGCATTGGCTTTATCACCGATGGGCAAATCATAGGTAACTGCTGGTTGGAAAAAGGTGTCAGTATCGCCACTACCGTCTATTACAGTCACGCTGCCTCTGACAGAGATGGGTAACTTAGGATAGTCATATCGTCCGTAAATGTTAAGGCTAGTTATTCCGCTTCCACTAGTAAAACTACCACCAACGTAACTTCCTTTCAAACCTTCTTTGGGTTGTGCGTTTGCAGACAGTGTTGATACGAAAGTCAAGGCACAAGCAATTGCAGATACAGCAGAGACTTTTACGACAGACTGAATAAACTGTTGCATTATATTTATAAGTATAAATAGTCACTATTTAGGTAACCAATGCAGAATAAAAAAGATTTGGGAAATCTCTTTGCCACAGATCTTTTTTATTGCGAGTGTTTAGAATAATAGCTCAGTAATTTTGCTAGTGTCCGTGTAGAAAATAACCTCTATAGTTTTTTTTAAGTTGCTCTGAATGATTCTTAATAATTAGGGAAGATTTAAAAAGAAATCGTAAAGGCGTTAAGAGAATATTCTCCTAACGCGCAATTTTTAATCGATTTTAAAGCTACTTTGTAGGGTTAATAATTTCACCCGCCAATGAAGGAATTCGTCGAGTATTAGTTCATTAGTTACAACTTATAAGCGATAACCAAGTCCAAGTTTCCAGAGGCTACCATCGTCAGTAAAATTCCCGTCACCGTAAATAACAAACTTTTTACCTATTCCTGTTTCAGCTCCTACTTGCAGTATCCCTCCGCTGTTTTTAGTATCGGCAGAATCATCAACAGCAATACTATAATAGCCAGCACCTAGATAAATATTAGTATTTTTAGCTACTGGAATATCGTAGGTTACTGTAGGTATAAATATGCCAACTCCACAATCATCCGGAATGCAATCAATCTCACCACCTAAAAAAGAACCGCGCAAAGATACTTTAGCCCTCGGAAAAGAAATACGTCCGCTCAAACCGCCAACTGCTGTATCTTCAGCAGTACCGCCAGTGATGCCAAGATAACCTTCAGGCATTCCTTTGGGTTGAGCGTTTGCAGAATTGCCTCCAACAAAAGCCAAAGCAAAAGCGATCGCAGACGCAGCGGAAACTGTCTTCAGCAGACTTAATAAACCGTTGCATAATTACCTCTACAAATTTATGAAAGTTGTTCTCAGTTCTTTTCGGAATCAAAGAAGATGCACAGCACTTTTTCCTCGTTAATCCTTCTTTGCCCTCTTTATGTCTATATATTAACTCCGTATTTTACGGGATACAAGTCTGTCAAATTACAATTTTCAGAATATCTCTGTAATGCTTACAAAAGCTCTGAATAGTAATATCAAAAACCATATTTCATACATAAAAAGCTTGCTTTAACTGGATCTACGGCGAAATCAGAACATAAATAACACGCTTCCCGAGAGAACAAATATCTCTTAGCAAGCGTGCTATTTGCCTTTTTCCCTAGTAGATTAAGCAGCAATCCTCCTAAAGGCTCATTAATTAAATTACTCCCATCTCCCCCCTCACTTAACGCCGGTAATCTGAAACGAGGCAAGGGGAGTAATTTTGGATTATCCAAAGGTAGAGAAAAAAATTCCCGACTTCTAATAAGAAGTCAGGAATCTGGGAGTTCAAAGATTAATCAACCTTTACTGAGGGTAAGCTTTATTTGCTCCCGATAGAGGTTTAGGAAAAATCCTTGAGATGGAAAGGTATTTTAGGACTAACCTAAAAACTGAATGTCGCTAGTACTCGCAGTAATATCAATGGTGCCAGTTACAGATGCAATCAGCTCCTCACCACCATTAAATACTCCATTATCATTAGCATCTAAACCGATACGGGTAACTCCATTTGCCAAAGTTCTGAATCCATAGTCCTCGAAAGCACCAGCAAGTACAATTACATCGGTACCAGTCTCGAAGTCTGTAATAACTGCTTGATCGCCATTACCAGCATTATCATAGAATTCGCCAGTGCTATCTCCTAAGACAAATGTATCTGCTCCGGCTCCACCGGTTAAAGTATCTTTTCCGCCAAAACCATTGATGATGTTATCGTTGTCGTTTCCAACAATCTTATCGTCTTGGGTTGTACCGGTAACGTCATCAAAGTTAACAACAGTAAAATTGGGGTTACTAATTGCAGGAACACCATTAACCTGCAACTTATTTTTACTTAAGTCAACTTTAATAGAAGCTGAGCCTCCTGCAGTTGAAGCATCGATAGTATTAGTTTCACCAGCATCACCGATAATTTTCTCAACTTTTAGAAGTTGGTCTGTACCTAATCCACCATCTTTCTCTACAGTGCCGGTAGGTAACAGGGTAATTCCTTCACCCAAACCAGTGTAATCAACTGTATCTTTACCACCCTTACCATCGATGGAGTCATTACCCTCGCTACCGCCAAAGAAGTTCTTTTCGTCATTACCGGTAATGTTGTCATCTCCGCTTGTACCGATAACGTTGACAAAGTTCTCAACAGAGAAAGTCACATTACCCAAAGTAGGAATATCTCTAACAGTTAATCTGTCGTTAGACAAATCAACATCGAAAGATGTAACTCCACTTGTACCTGTGGAACCATCTATGGTGTTAGCCTTACCAGCAGCACCAATGATATGTTCGATACTTTCAATCTGGTCAGTACCTAAATTACCTTTGTTGACTACACCAACAGCTTCAAGGGTAATCGCTTTATTCAGTTGGCTGTAATCGGCGATATCATCACCTTGTCCACCATTTAAGGTATCGTCACCACGGCTACCTTCGAGAGTATCTCTACCATTGTCACCGTTGAGGACATCGTTACCTTTACGACCATTTAAAAGATCGTTACCATGACCACCATTTAAGGTATCTCTACCTTTTCCACCATCTATAACATCATCACCATTACCACCATTTAAGGTATCTCTACCACGTCCACCATTTAAGGTATCTAGACCAACTTCACCATTTAATTCATCATCACCATTACCACCATTTAAGGTATCTCTACCGCCACCACCATTTAAGGTGTCGTTACCGTCATCACCATTTAAGAGATCGTTATCGTTATCACCATTTAATTCATCGTTACCAAAACCACCATTTAAGGTATCGTTACCGTTACCACCATTGAGGGTATCTTGACCAGGATTACCAAATAAGGTATCTCTACCATTATCACCATTTAATTCATCGTTACCAAAACCACCAACCAAGGTATCGTTAAGACTTCCACCATTCAAGGTATCGTCACCAAAAACATCAACTAATAAATCTTCACCGTTTCCACCGTTGAGGCTATCGTCACCAACAATATCGAGAATAAAATCGTCACCATTTCCACCATTCAAGGTATCGTCACCAAAACTACCAAATAAGGTATCGTCACCGTTAGTTCCATCTTGTATCATAGTTATGTCAATCCTTATAGATTAGGTTGGCAAAACGATTCGCTGGATTTCTCAGGTCATAGCGAATCTTTCTTTATTGATCAAATCCGACAAGCCTACTTCAAGTAATGCTTCATACGCTTCAACTAAGATAGAATGCAGCACAAACAAGTATATTAGGCTTTAAGTAACTATTTTGACGATAACAAGGCAGATAAATACGTGTTATCACTTAAAAAAAGACGAAGTGATTCATATCTTTATCGCCTTGCACCCTTGGGATGTAACATTCAATTACTTGTATATTGAATGATAGATAACAGTGAAGCTGTGAAGCATCCCTAATTGAAAGCGAATGACAATTACGTGAAAAATTGCAATTCTCATGAAGACTTACGACTTCCTTTATTGCTTCTAGGCTGTTGTCTTGTTTGTATACTAATCTAAAATAAATTTTATATACGTATAATTTTTGACCTTCATTAATTCTTCAAACTCTGATAATTTATCTTTAAATTCCGAATTACGTGTAAACTCGAAATTAGAAGCTAAAATATAGTCAAGTTTATCAAAAGTTGATGTTAGTGGTGCTATAGGAATCCGGTTAAATTATGGAATAGGGAATAGGGAATAAGAAAAAAAACTGTACTAAGATTTTTATGTCCTACAGACACGCTACTAAAGACAAGAATTGGCGTTGCTGAATCGCAATATGAAATTATGATTTCACATTGTGGGAGACGTAACACTGTCACGTCTCTACAAGGATTTTATGCTTTTTACAAAATTTACGTAACCAAAAATCAATTAGGATTCCTGTAGTAGTTGACTTGCAAGTATTATACAGAGTTAATAATGATAAATTTTTTCTTCCCCCTCTTCCCCATCTTCCCCCCACAATACCCTCGTTGAGGAATTTTTTGATCTCAAAAAAAATTCCCGACTTCTAATAAGAAGTCAGGAATTTGAGAGTTCAAAGATTAATCAACCTTTACAGAGGGTGAACTTTGTTTGCTCCCGATACAGGTTTAGAAAAAATTAGACAGTGTAGGAAGCCGAACCAGTGAAGATAATGTCGCTAGTACCCGCAGTAAAATCAATGTCGCCAGTTACAGATGCAATCAGATCCTCACCTTGGCCACCATTAAATACTCCATTACCATTATCATCTAGACCGATACGGGTAACTCCATTTGCCAAAGTTCTGAATCCATAGTCCTCGAAAACGCCAGCAAGTTCAATTACATCGCGACCAGTCTGGAAGTCTGTAATAAATGCATTACCAGCCCCTTCATAGAATTCGCCAGTGCTATCTCCTAAGACAAATGTATCTCTTCCGGCTCCTCCTGTGAAAGTATCTAGTCCGCCGCCAAGACCAGTTATGACATCTCTTCCGCCACCACCATCGATGATGTTATCTTCGCTGTTTCCGGTAATTAGATCTCTTTTATCTGTACCGGTAACGTTCACAAAGTTAACAACAGTAAAATTGGGGTTGCTAATTTCAGGAACACCTCTAACCTTTAACTTATTTTCACTTAAGTTAACTTTAATAGAAGCTGAGCCTCCTGCACTTGAAGCATCGATAGTATTAGCTTCACCAGCATCACCAATAATTTTCTCAACTAGGGTAAGTTGGTCTGTACCTAATCCACCATCTTTCTCTACAGTGCCGGTAGGTAACAGGGTAATTCCTTCACCCAAACCAGTGTAATCAACTGTATCTTTACCACCCTTACCATTGATGGTGTCATCACCCTCGCTACCGCCAAAGTAGTTCTTTTCGTCATTACCGACAATGCTGTCATCTCCGCTTGTACCGGTAACATTGACAAAGTTCTCAATAGAGAAAGTCACATTACCCAAAGTAGGAATATCTCTAACAGTTAATCTGTCGTTGGACAAATCAACATCGAAAGATGTAACTCCACTTGTACCTGTGGAACCATCTATGGCGTTACGCTTACCAGCAGCACCAATGATATGTTCGATATTTTCAATCTGGTCGGTACCTAAATTACCTTTGTTGACTACACCAACTGCTTCAAGGGTAATCGCTTTATTCAGTTGGCTGTAATCGGCGATATCATCACCTTGTCCACCATTTAAGGTATCGTTACCACTGCTACCTTCGAGAGTATCTCTACCATTGTCACCGTTGAGGACATCGTTACCTTGACGACCATTTAAAAGATCGTTACCGTCACCACCATTTAAGGTATCTCTACCACGTCCACCATTTATAATATCATCACCGCCACCACCATTTAAGGTGTCTCTACCACGTCCACCATTTAAGGTATCTAGACCAACTTCACCATTTAGTTCATCGCGACCACCTCCACCATTTAAGGTGTCTCTACCGCCACCACCATTGAGGGTATCGTCACCAGATTCACCATTTAAGACATCGTTATCATCTCCACCATTTAATAGATCGCTACCGCTACCACCATTTAAGGTATCTTTATTGTTACCACCATTGAGGGTATCGTCACCAGACCCACCATTTAAGGTATCTCTACCATTATCACCATCTAAGCTATCGTTACCAGATCCACCACTTAAGCTATCGTTCAGAGCTGCACCAGTTAAGGTATCATCACCAGCTCCACCATTATTCACATCGTCGTTACCAGTACCAGGGATGAAATCATTCATAGTTATGTCAATCCTTATAGATTAGGTTAGCAGAACGATTCGCCCTCATTCTCAGGTCATAGCGAATCGTTCTTTATTCATAGAATCCGACAA
>JBCCSG010000176.1:0-14183 GCA_039200565.1 Cyanobacteria bacterium P01_D01_bin.50
GGAGGCTTTTACCTAATTTCAGGGATCCGTTGGTTTTTCTGATATGAATGTAGCAACACATACGCTAAAACCAAAAGGTTGGCAACCTGAATCGGACATGAGTTTATCAAACCAGACAGAATCAGAATTATTCCAAGCATTACAAGCGGGCGATCTATCAGCACTAGGTGCCATATATGATCGCTACGGTGAGGCTGTATACCGTCTGGCTTTGCGAATTTTAGGCGATGCTACTGAAGCTGAAGACTTAACACAAGAAATCTTCCTGGCATTCTGGCGTACTTCTAAATACGATCCCAATCGGGGAACTATGATTGTTTATTTATTGACAATGACTAGAAGTAGAGCTATTAATCGTCTGCATCAAAAGCGCAGTCAACAGAAGCTTTTACAAAGATGTCAACGTAGCATTCCGACTCATGGCGAAAGTAATTTGATGGAGAAAGTTTCCTTGGGGGAAATTTCTCAACGTATTGGTGAAGCTTTACAGGAAATACCAGCTCCGCAGCAACAAGTGTTAAAAATGGCTTATTACGAAGGATTAAGCCAATCGGAAATTACTCAAAAATTAAATATACCTTTAGGCACAGTAAAAACACGTACTCGTCAAGGACTTTTAAAACTCAGAAAACTATTAAAGGATTTAGTAGATTAATTATGGAACACCTCAATCTACCTTCAAATTGGGAAACTCTTCTAACAGGTTACGTTTTGGGTGATTTAAGCCCAGAAGAAGCGGCAGAAGTTAAGCAGTATTTAGAAACTTACCCGCAATTAGCTGCTGAAGTAGAAAGTTTACAGGCAACTTTAGCACTGTTTCCCCTATCTTTACCCAAAACCAAACCCTCAGAAAAATTGCGCGAGCAAATTCTCCAAGCAGCAGAAACAGATTTATTAAACACCGCGCAAACCCAACAAAACAATTCTTCCTCCACTTCCTCCATCTCTTCTACTTCCCCTGTCTCCTTTCCTTCTTCTTCTTTTCCCAAAACCTGGTTCAAAATAGCAACTGTAACAGCAGCGGGATTAATTGCTAGTTTGGGATTCTTTAATTATCAGTTGAATCAGAAACTTGCAACAGCCGAGGCTGATTTATCTAATTATCGCTTAGAAGCAGAATTATCCAAGACGCAGCAAGAATTATCCCGCTATCAAGAAGCTTTATCTATACTCAAACAACCAGATAATCGCTTACTAGCACTTAAAAGTATCACTCCCGATATTTCTTCCTCCGGTAGTTTGGTAATTGCACCTAACTCTGAAGCTGCTGTATTAACCTTAAAAAATCTTCCCGACTTACCAGAAGAAAAAATTTATCGGTTGTGGGCTTTTGTTGATGGTAAAAAAGTAAAATGTGCGAAATTTAATCCAGATTCTCAAGGCAAAGTTTTACTGAAAATACCTTTGAATAAATGGGGAAATACCACCGAAGTGTTTGTCAGTGTGGAACCAAAAGATGGTTTTGATTTACCTGTGGGAGAAACTATAATGAAGGGTGCAACGGTGATTTAATCGTAACCAAAGTTTTTTAATCCTTGTTTACCAAGCACTGGCTAATATTAAGGCTATTTAAAGTTAAAGTGATCTAATGACTTTACTACAAACAAAATCTAAGATAATATGCGGGAAAAAAGCAGGTTTTACTGCAATTTTCCCACTATGAATAACTCTTCATCACCCATTAATTTTAATTCTCAGACAGAAAAACTGAATTTTAAAACAAAATTAGCTTATGGCGTTGGAGAGTTGGGAGGAGCTATTCCCAACAACATTTTGGTATTTTTCGCGCTATACTTCTTTACCAATGTTGCGGGATTAAATCCTAGTTTAGCTGGAAGCCTTGTATTAGTTGGTAAAGCCTGGGATGCATTCAACGATCCTATAATTGGTTGGTTGAGCGATAAAACTCGCTCTCCTCTAGGTAGACGTTACCCTTGGATGCTTCTTGGCGCGATTCCTTTGGGGATATCTTTTTTCCTATATTGGGTTATTCCACCAACAAGAAATCAATGGCAACTCTTTTTCTACTATAGTATTATTTCTATTATTTATTATGCCTCTGTAAGTTCAGTTTTGGTTCCTTTTTCCACATTAGCAGCCGAACTAACTCAAGGTTATAACGAACGCACTAATTTAATTAGCTTTAAATCTTCTTTTGCAATTGGTGGAAGTATTTTTGCTCTAATTTTAGCTCAAATTATTTTAAGTATTGTAGAACCACCTCAAAGTTATTTATATTTAGGATCTATCAGTGCTTTGCTGTCAATTTTAGCTGTTTATCTGTGTGTTTGGGGAACTTATAAACGCTACAAATTCATGCACAATAAACGCGAGCAAATCCAACGCAAGCCTCCAGAACCAATTTTAAAACAATTCAAAATAGCTTTAAGCAATAAACCATTTCTCTGCGTAATTGGGATTTACCTTTGTTCTTGGTTAGGCGTACAAGTAACGGCGGCAATTCTACCTTACTTCGTCATAGACTGGATGAAATTAACCAAATCTCATTTTACGCAGATGGCTTTAGCAGTACAGGGAACAGCATTAATAATGATGTTTTTCTGGAGTGCAATGGGACAAAAATTTGGTAAAAGAGCTATTTATTGCATGGGTATACCTGCAACAATTATTGCTCAAGCCGGGTTTTTCTTTCTCCAACCAGGACAAGTTACATTAATGTATATCTTGGCAATTATAGCAGGAATTGGTATTTCTGTTGCTTATCTTGTACCTTGGTCAATGTTACCAGATGTAGTAGATTTAGATGAATTAAATACTGGACAACGTCGAGAAGGAATTTTTTATGGATTTGTAGTACAACTGCAAAAATTTGGTGTTGCAGGAGCATTATTTTTAGTAGGTAAAACATTAGATTGGTCAGGATTGATACCCACAGTTGCATCTGAGATACCTCCTACACAGCCTGATTCTGTATTATGGGCCATTCGCTTGATAATTGGTCCTATACCTACTTTAATGTTAATTATTGGTTTGGTATTAGCTTCTTTCTATCCAATTACTCGTTCTAAGCATGAGGAAATTGTTTTGAAAATTAGTGAAAGAAGGAATTCGGTAGTTGATAGTTGATAATTGATAATTGATCGTTGATAGTTGATCGTGGATAATTGATTTGTTGTGCGAATGTCTTTCTCTTTCTCACCGATTGACGAAGAAAGTGCCCGAATCATTTTGAATTGGCATTATGATGAATCTTTAGAATTTTATAATCCTAATCCTTGTGAAATTGAGGAAACCGTACAAGAATTTTTAGAACCTGAAAATGCTTACTACAGTATTTTCAATAATCGCGCGCGACTTATCGCTTATTGTTGCTTTGGTGCAGATGCAAGAGTAAAAGATGGTAATTACAGTATTGAAGCGCTTGATATTGGTTTCGGCATGGATCCAAACTTAACCAGACGAGGAATTACTTTTCGTATAATTAACGCTGTATTTGATTTCGCAAAAAATAATTTTTCAACAACTTTATTTCGCGTTACGGTGGCTGAATTTAATAAGCAAGCCTTAAGAATATGCGAAAAAGCTGGATTTAGGCAAGTTGAAAAATTTAGAAGAGAGCAAGATGGTATATATTTCTTAGTTTTAACTTTACATTCCTCCTCTTGAACGAATAATTTACCCTGTAATCCATTGTGCTCGAGCAGAAGCAAGAAATAATACCTGTTGCTTGAACTCCTTGTAATTTTAATGACTCAATAATTTCTTCCGCCTGATTTGAGTTACTACCTCCCATAAGTTCGTCAAAATGTCGATAATAAGTTGTAAAGATATTTGCACCTGATACTGCCAAATAATGGGAAATAGCTGCACCAATTCCAATATTTCGACTAACACCAGTTATTAGATAAATTTTACCTAATAAACCATAATCTATCATTTAATTTTTGCTTTCTTATTGACGGGTTCCCATATACAACTTTCATCATAAACTATAGACATGGTAACTTTACTTGCACAATAGTTTTATCTCCTGGAATACTTTGAATTTCCAAGCTACCTCCATGTAATTCAGCTAAACGTTTAACAATAATTAAACCTAAGCCAGAACCTTGTTGTTCGTAAATAGGGCGATTAAATTGTCTATAAGCTCCTAAATTGTGAATTTCTGAAGCACTCATGCCTCTTCCATAATTGGTAAAAGAGAGAGTCAAATAATTATTTTTTACAAAACTACTGACAAAAATACTTGTATTAGGTTCAGAAAATTTGAAACAGTTATCAATAAGTTCTTCAATAATTGTGTAAAGTCTAGTTGTTGCTATTTTCACTTGACATCGGGAATCAAAAGATATTTTTACATCAGTTTCCCTTCCTAAATTTTTAGCTCTTTCCTTAATTAATAAACTTAATGAATCTACAAGAAAATAAGTTTCATCCGATTGTATAAATTTGATTTTATCTGAATCTGTTGCGATAGATTCAAGTTGTGCATATAGTAAAAATTTCTGAGTAAAACCAAACAGACGATTAGCAGATTTATTTATACTTTCTGCCATGTGATAGATTTCTTGTTTTTCTATAGTTTCATGTTTTTTCATGAGTAACTGTGAAAAACCTAAGATTCCACTTAACGGCGTTCGCATTTCATGAGGTAATGAACAAGCAATACTCCGTCGCAATTCGCGTAACTCATGTTGATAATTTTTATTAATAATAAGTTGTTTTTCTAATCGACATTGAATAGTTTCTAACAATTCATCTTTTGTAAAAGGCTTTGTCAGATAATCATCTGCACCTAATCTCATTCCTTGACGAAAATCAAGTCGATCGGATTTAGCAGTTAGGAAAACAAAAGGTATAGTTGCGGTAACAGGATTTCGACGCAATGCATTTAAGAAACCGTAGCCATCCAATTCTGGCATCATTACATCACAAATAATTAAATCTGGAATTTCTTTATTAGCTAATTCCAAACCAATACAACCATTTTGGGCTGCAACTGCATGAAAATTTTCGGCATCTAGTAAATCTAAAATATTTTCTCTAACATCGATATCGTCTTCCACAATCAAAATTTTTCCTGTGTTTATCGAACTCATATTTCTTTAATGCTATTATCTCAAACTACACTATATTAGTCTTTGTAAGAGGTAAAACAATTGGAGAATACTCGTATTTATATCTAAAAATCCCCTAAATTAAGAAGACCAAATATACAGAAAAACTTCAACTATACGTGTAATATTCTTTAGTAAAAATACTGTTGTTTGTTCTTATTTATTTGTTATTTAGTATTATCCGCGATGAAGTTAACTTCTCAATTTATGAGTAAAAATACATAGAATACTTTCCAGATGCAGTTATTTAAAAATATTTCCATAAAAGCTCGTCAGATGAGTGTTTTGCGGAGTAGGAGATGTAAAAATAAAAACAAATACCATAACAACAGCCAAACATCAGCAACTAATGGGAAAATAATAAAAATGCTACAGCTATTGGATACACTCAATAATGCTGGGCTTATTCTCAAATATTTAATATGTCCGATTTTAAAACTGTCAGTAATGCTGTAGCCAACCTCTACAATACTTATCCCTTTCCTCCAGAACCCTTACTTGACGAGCCACCACCAGGTTATAACTGGCGCTGGAAGTGGGTATCTGCTTACAATTTTTGTACTGGAAAAAAACCTCAAACCGAAGATGTGAGGATTTTAGATGCCGGTTGCGGAACAGGAGTAGGAACCGAGTACTTAGTTCATCTCAACCCCCAAGCGAAAGTAGTGGGAATTGATTTGAGTGAAGGTGCCTTAAATGTTGCAAAAGAGCGCTGTCAACGCTCTGGTGCAAATCGCGTTGAATTCCATCACCTGAATTTGTTCGATGCAGAACAATTACCCGGCGAATTTGATTTAATTAACTGCGTCGGTGTTTTACATCATACACCAGACCCGATTCGCGGTATCCAAGCATTAGCGAAAAAGTTGGCTTCAGGTGGCTTGATGCACATTTTTGTTTATGCTGAATTAGGGCGCTGGGAAATTAGGTTAATGCAACAGGCGATCGCCTTACTCCAAGGGGATAAACGTAGCGATTATCGCGATGGTGTTGATGTAGGTAGAAAAATTTTTGATTCTTTACCAGAAAATAACCGAATAGTCAAACGAGAGAAAGAACGTTGGGCTTTAGAGAATCAGCGCGATGAAAATTTTGCCGATATGTACGTTCATCCTCAAGAAATTGATTACAATATCAAAACTTTGTTTGAGTTGATTGACGCTTCCGGTTTGGATTTTGTTGGTTTCTCCAATCCTAGTTACTGGAATTTAGAAAGACTTTTAGGAAAAGCACCAGAATTAGTCGCAAGAGCAGAAACCTTGGCAGAACGACAAATCTATCGACTGATAGAATTATTAGACCCAGATATAAGTCACTACGAATTTTTCCTGAGTCGTCCACCTTTACATAAAGTGGATTGGTGCGACGAAAATCAACTCCTTAAAGCAATCCCAGAATTAAACCCTTGCCTCAGTGGATTTCCGGCTGAACGTATATTTAACCACGACTACCAACTAGTGAGCTTGTCAGAAAACCAGATAGAGTTCATGGAAGCCTGTGATGGGAACTCAACGGTAGGAGATATTTTGAGCAAAGTTCAGTTCGATTTAGAAAAAGTTAAAGAACTTCAGACACAGCAATTGATTATGCTTAGTTGTTAGTGGTTAGTGGTTGGGAGCTAGGAGGAACGTGGTTAGTACTACCAGAGGAGGGCAGGTCAAATATTAAATTCACAATACCGCATGCCCCATGCCCAATACCTGATGCCTGACTGTTAACCGATAACAGTTAAACCTCGACTAAATGCTAATATCGCTCATGACAACCCTCGCGATTCGAGGATAAAATCCTGGATAAGCGTTTTTCTGCAAGCTATGGTCTTCTCTGCAAGAATGTCAAAATCGATAGCAAAGGTTGAACATATTTATCCGGGGTTTGTCATCCGTGTATTACTGTAATTTTAAGTACGATATTTTTGAGCCACCAAGTTTTATGTTTGTTAATGTGTTGAAAAATTAAAGTACACAGCTAGTTGAATGATGTTCGATGGTAACAAGAAGATTATTGTTTTTTTCTAAAGTAATGTTACCCAACCGTGATATGATTCAACTGACTGGATTTGCAGTCAACATCCAACTTTTGTACTGGTTTCAAGTCCTGTGAGCTTGTCAGACGAAACGATTGAATCCGCGCCTTCGACAGTAGAAAATGCTCAGCCTAGTTTTGAGGACGCAGAATCAGAAAATTCCATGCAAGATTTCTATAAACTCTATCAGGAGTTGTTAGTTATAACTCTTGCTTTAACGGGAATTATTTCTGTTTCTGTTTGGATATTTTATTCCTTAAACATTGCTCTGAATTATTTAATAGGAGGATGTACCGGTCTAATTTATCTGAGAATGTTAGCAAAAGATGTTGAGCGCTTGGGTAGAGAAAAGCAACAGCTGAGTAAGACTCGGTTGGCTTTAATAGTGTTGTTGATTCTGCTAGCAGGAAAGTGGAACCAACTGCAAATCTTGCCTATATTTTTGGGCTTTTTAACCTATAAAGCAACGCTGATAATCTACGTAATACGTGTGGCATTCAATTCTGACTAGCATAGAACTGGGTAACAATGAAACTGTTCTCCAGTTAATATGGTCGAAACGTAGTAATGGTCAAGTAAATGGTAGATTTTCTGAATGCTTTGAATTCTGTGACTCTTGCAGAATTGGAAGTAGGAAAACATCTGTACTGGGAAATTGGTAACTTAAAATTACACGGACAAGTTTTTCTGACCTCTTGGTTTGTAATTGCCGTGTTAGTGCTAGTTTCCATTTTAGCAAGCAGTAATATCAAGCGGATTCCGAGTGGTATACAGAACTTAATGGAGTTTGCCCTCGAATTCATCAGAGATTTGGCTAAAAACCAAATTGGCGAGAAAGAATATCGCCCTTGGGTGCCATTTGTAGGCACTTTGTTTTTATTCATTTTTGTGTCAAATTGGTCTGGGGCACTTGTTCCTTTCAAGTTGATTGAGTTGCCAGAAGGCGAATTAACCGCTCCGACTAGTGACATCAACACAACTATTGCCTTAGCATTGTTGACATCATTAGCGTATTTTTACGCTGGATTCAGCAAGAAGGGTTTAGGGTACTTTGGCAACTACGTACAACCAGTTTCGTTTATGTTGCCTTTCAAGATAATTGAAGACTTTACAAAGCCCCTTTCCCTGAGCTTCCGTTTATTCGGTAATATTTTGGCTGATGAACTGGTAGTAGGAGTACTAGTATTACTGGTACCTTTATTTGTGCCACTACCTGTAATGGCCTTGGGTTTATTTACCAGCGCTATTCAGGCACTAATTTTTGCGACCTTGGCGGCTGCTTACATTGGTGAAGCGTTAGAAGACCACCACGGTGAAGAGCATTGAGGGCATTCAAAAACCCTCATGAATCCGTTAGTTGTTAATAATTAAAGGTAAGGTTGGTTGTTTGAATAATTATTTAATCGCGAACAACGTTCCAACTAACAACTAATAATTAACAACTAACAAAAATCGAATTGAAAACCAATTGTATTAAGTAAACAAAGGAAATTTATCATGGATCCATTAATTTCTGCTGCTTCCGTATTAGCTGCTGCTTTAGCTGTTGGTTTGGCTGCTATCGGACCTGGAATCGGTCAAGGTAACGCTGCTGGTCAAGCTGTAGAAGGTATTGCTCGTCAGCCAGAAGCAGAAGGTAAAATTCGCGGTACTTTGCTGTTGAGTTTGGCATTCATGGAAGCGCTAACCATCTACGGTTTAGTGGTATCCTTGGTGCTATTGTTTGCGAACCCCTTCTCATAGTTAAGTACTGAGTACTGAGAAGAAAGCTCGCGGAGTTAGGAGTTAGGAGTTAGGAGTTAAGAGTTGTATAGACGCTCTGTATAAAGTGTCTGTAAATGAGTTAGAAATTAGGAGTTAATTTATAATTCCATAATTCATAACTCATAACTCATAACTCATAACTTAAATATTGGTTTTCAGGCTCAGAACGGGTGAGTAATAATTGGAGCAAGCAATATGATGCAGATAACCCTATTAGCTGTAGAAGAGGTTGCTAAAGAGGGAGGTCTATTTGATATAGATGCAACTCTACCTTTGATGGCAATTCAGTTTCTAATTTTAGCGTTAATTCTAAACGCAATTTTTTATAAGCCTTTAGGCAAAGCAATTGATGAAAGGAACGAGTATGTTCGTAACAATCAATTGGAAGCAAAAGAACGCTTAACGAAAGCGGAAAAATTAGCGCAGCAATACGAAGAAGAATTAGCAGGCGCAAGAAGACAAGCACAAACAGTTATTGCCCAAGCTCAAGCGGAAGCGGAAAAAATTGCTTCCCAAAAGATTGCAGCAGTACAGAAAGAGGCGCAAGCGCAAAGAGAACAGGCGGCTCAAGAAATTGAGCAGCAAAAACAGCAGGCTTTGACTTCCTTGGAAAAAGAAGTTGATGGTCTCTCCCGCCAAATATTAGAAAAGCTTTTAGGAGCAGATTTAGCAGCACAACGCTAACAAACTTGAACTGGATGAATAGGGAAAGTTTGTTTAATTTGTTTGGCTCTAACTCAGTAATTACTAATTTGTAATTCGTAATTATTACCCCATATGCATAGTTTTGGGTCAGTAAAAGATAGAAGAATAAGAGTAAAAATATTTTTCTATAGATAAAACTGCTTAAAATAAAAATTGATTAATTACGAATTATAAATAAAAGTAAATTACTACTAGTTATTTGGTTATAGAGAGATTTAGATTTATAGATGATCGATTTATACGGCATCGTCATTTTTTAAGCTGAAGGCAGCGCAGTAGTGGATGAAATAACATGGGGACTTTTTTAATATTGGTGGCGGAAGCCAGCGCCGTCGGAAGTGAGTTAGTAGAAGAAGCAGCAGGTAATGAGGGTTTTGCTCTTAATACCAATGTTTTAGATACAAACCTGGTTAACCTGGCGATTATTATCGTAGTGCTGTTAGTATTTGGACGGAAAGTTCTGGGTAGTACTCTACTCGAACGCCGGGAGAAAATAGAAGCCTCGATCAAAAACGCTGAAAAACGTGCCCAAGATGCAGCAAGCGCCTTGGCAGATCAACAACAAAAATTGGCTCAAGCTCAAGCAGAAGCGGAGAGAATTAAGCAAGCAGCACAAGAAAATGCTGGTAAAGCTAAAGAAGCAATACTAGCACAAGCAGCTGTTGATGTGGAAAGAATGAAGCAGACAGCAGCAGCAGACTTAGACACAGAAAGAGAAAAAGCCATTAGCCAACTGCGACAGCGCGTAGTCGCCCAGGCTTTGGAGAAAGTAGAGTCGCAACTCCGTGGTGGAATTGCCGATGATGCCCAGCATACATTAGTTGACCGCAGCCTAGCGCAGTTGGGGAGTTAATTTATGAAAAGTAATGTAGCAACTGCTGAGATATCTCGTCCTTACGCTCAGGCTTTGATGTCGGTGGCTGAGTCAAACAATATTGAAGATAAATTTGACTCTGATGTACGTTCTTTGTTGAGCTTGCTAGAAGAAAGCGAAGCACTGCAAAACTTTTTTGCCAATCCGTTTATCAGTGCCGAAGACAAAAAAGGTGTTGTTAGTAAGATACTCAGTCCGGATACGAATCCGATGTTCCGCAACTTTTTAATGCTGTTGGTAGACAGACGGCGAATTATATTAGTCGAGGGTATAGCCCAGGAATATTTAGCGCTGTTGCGGCAATTAAATCAAATAGTATTAGCGGAAGTGATTTCTGCAGTTCCCCTCACTGACGAACAGCAGCAGACAATCAAAGAAAAAGTCAAATCAATGACTAATGCTGTGGAAGTTGAGTTAAACAGTAAGATTGATAGCGATATTATTGGTGGCGTAATTATTAAAGTTGGTTCTCAAGTAGTTGACTCTAGTTTACGAGGTCAGTTACGTCGCTTATCTTTGCGCTTGAATAACGGTTAAATAAAGTAAGTCCTGAGGAGTTAGGAGTTAGGAGTGAGGAGTTAGGAGTGAGGAGTAAGGAAGTAAGTCAAGAGTAAAAAGTTAGGAGATAAGATATTTGATTCGTAACTCGTAACTTTTGATTTAAAATTCATAACTCATAACTCATAACTTAAAATTCATAACTCATAATTTAAAACTCATAACTCATAACTTACAGTTTCTTTTCAATTCCTAAGAAAGAAGATAAAAAAATGGCAATTAGCATCAGACCGGACGAAATTAGTAACATTATCCAACAGCAAATCGAGGGATACGACCAACAAGTAAAAGTTGAGAATGTTGGTACAGTATTGCAAGTTGGTGACGGTATCGCTCGTATCTATGGCTTGGAAAAAGCCATGGCGGGTGAGTTGTTGGAATTTGAAGATGGTACCACAGGCGTTGCTCTTAACTTGGAAGAAGACAACGTTGGTGCGGTATTGATGGGTGATGGTCGCCAAATTCAAGAAGGTAGCAGTGTTACAGCTACTGGTAAAATTGCTCAGGTACCCGTAGGCGATACCATGATTGGTAGGGTTGTAAACGCCTTGGGTCAAGCAATCGACGGTAAAGGTGATATCAATACCACTGAAGGTCGTTTGATTGAATCTATGGCTCCTGGTATCATTGCTCGTCGTTCCGTACACGAACCGATGCAAACCGGTATTACCGCGATCGACGCGATGATTCCTGTAGGACGGGGACAGCGCGAATTAATTATTGGTGACCGCCAAACTGGTAAAACTGCGATCGCGATTGACACCATTATTAACCAGAAGTCAGAAGACGTAGTTTGCGTTTACGTAGCTATCGGTCAAAAAGCTTCTACCGTTGCTAACGTAGTCCAAACCCTACAAGACAACGGTGCGATGGATTACACCATTGTGGTTGCAGCAAATGCTTCTGATCCCGCACCTCTACAGTGGTTGGCTCCTTATGCTGGTGCTGCAATTGCTGAGTACTTTATGTACAAAGGTAAAGCAACCTTAATTATTTATGACGATTTGACCAAGCAAGCTCAAGCTTATCGTCAAATGTCCTTGTTACTCCGCCGTCCACCCGGTCGTGAAGCATATCCTGGAGACGTATTTTATCTCCACTCCCGCTTGTTGGAACGCGCTGCTAAACTCAGCGACGAGCTTGGTAAAGGTAGCATGACCGCACTACCAATTATTGAAACCCAAGCTGGTGACGTATCTGCTTACATTCCTACCAACGTAATTTCAATTACCGACGGTCAAATTTTCTTATCTTCTGACTTATTTAACGCTGGTATTCGTCCCGCGATTAACCCCGGTATTTCCGTATCCCGTGTGGGCTCGGCGGCTCAAACCAAGGCGATGAAGAAAGTAGCTGGTAAGTTGAAGTTAGAATTAGCACAATTCGACGAATTACAAGCATTCTCCCAGTTTGCATCTGACTTAGATAAAGCTACCCAAGATCAATTAGCTCAAGGCGTTCGCTTGCGGGAAACCTTAAAGCAGCCACAAAATCAACCACGTGCAGTATACGAGCAAGTTGCAATATTGTATGCGGGTATTAACGGATATTTAAGCGATATCGAAGTTAATAAAATTACAGAATTTGTGGAAGGATTCCAAGAATACTTGAAGAACAACAAAACTGAATTCAAGCAAGGAATTTCTGAGAAGAAAGTGCTTGGTGAAGATGAAGAAAAAGCACTAAAAGAAGCAATTGCCGAATACAAGAAAACCTTCTTGGCAACAGCTTAACAATTTTGGATTGGGGATTTTGGATTTTGGATTGAATCTAAAATCCAAAATCTCATGTAAGTTTCGATGTGGATAAAAAATATGAATATCGTTAAACACTGTATTTATTAGCTCCAGTGTTAACTGACAAAAGTAAATTCACATTAGAAAAAAATCTAAAATCTAAAATCCAAAATCTAAAATCGAATTATGGCTAATCTAAAAGCAATACGCGATCGCATAAAATCAGTTAAAAATACCAAGAAAATTACAGAAGCTATGCGGCTGGTTGCAGCAGCAAGAGTACGTCGGGCACAGGAACAGGTAACTTCTACCCGTCCATTTGCTGATCGTTTGGCGCAGGTACTATTTGGTTTGCAAAGTCGTCTTACCTTTGAAGATGTAGACTTACCGCTGATGAAAAAGCGTGAAGTAAAGACAGTAGGGTTGCTGGTAATTTCTGGCGATCGCGGTTTGTGCGGCGGCTATAACACCAACGTAATCAAGCGTGCGGAAAACCGGGCCAAAGAACTACAGTCTGAAGGTTTGGATTACAAATATGTCTTGGTAGGACGTAAAGCCACCCAGTATTTCCAACGCCGCGAACAACCTATTGACGCTACATATATCGGCTTAGAACAAATTCCTACCGCAGCGGAAGCTTCTAAAATTGCCGATGAACTACTTTCCTTATTCTTATCGGAAAGCGTAGACAGAATCGAATTGGTTTACACCAAATTCGTATCCTTAGTTAGTTCTCGCCCTGTAGTACAAACCTTACTTCCCTTAGATCCCAAAGGTTTATCAGCAGACGACGAATTCTTCCGTCTTACCACTCGTGGTGGTGAATTTGAAGTAGAGAGAGAGAAAATTACCACCGAAATGCGTGCTTTCCCTCGCGACATGATTTTTGAACAAGATCCAGTGCAGATTCTGGATTCTTTACTGCCACTATATTTAAGCAACCAACTGTTGCGAGCATTGCAAGAGTCCGCAGCAAGCGAACTAGCAGCGCGAATGACAGCAATGAGTAGCGCCAGCGACAACGCAGCGGAATTGATTAGAACCCTTTCCTTGTCTTACAACAAAGCGCGACAAGCAGCAATTACCCAAGAAATTTTAGAAGTTGTGGGTGGTGCTCAAGCGCTTGGGTAAAGAAAGTGAGGAGTTAGGAGTTATGAGTTATAAGTTAGGAGTTAGGAGTGAAGAGTTTTTTAAGGGACTTTCAAAACAATAAACATTCAATTTAGTTGGGTAGTGGGAGCAAAATTATAGAGATATTTATAAAAAGAGCAAAATTATAGCACAGCGATAGTGTTAATTATTTTGTTATATTTTTTTTTTTTGTGGTCAACTCAATAAAATAATTTCACCATTTCGTTGTTGTCTCTTGTGTCTCTGTTTCCACATCGCGCCATCCTTCGGCCCCCACTACCCAACTAAATTGAATGTTTATTGTTTTGAAA
>JBCCSG010000177.1:0-14156 GCA_039200565.1 Cyanobacteria bacterium P01_D01_bin.50
CTAACTTAACTTAAATTAATGTTTCAAAACGTTTTTTAATTTTTTTTGGTAAATAACTTTATTTAAATTGGTTGTAAAAAGTTACACAAGGTGTTTTTATTATATTTTTTAATGTATGACAAAATGTGGTACTTAATTATGTTTATATTTAAATTTCAAAAGTAATAAGCATTAATTATACTAATAGTAATAATAGTAAAATTAAATATACATAACTTTTTAATTAACCTGAGTTTGGGTTAAGCAGATTGAGCTAAAAGCCAGTCGAGATGAAAGCTTGGCTTTTTCGGTTTTAGATGTTTGTTAAATTGGACTTAAGTTCTCAGCATGGCATAACAAGTAAGTATTGAATAAGTATAATTTTTTATAAAGCCGGTAAATTTAATGAGACCTTTTGGTTTCATCTCATATTTCATAAAAAAGGGATAATCAAGAGAAGAAATATCAAAAAATATATTGCATTCATATTTTTCTAATTCTTTCATCCTCTTAATTTCCGCTTCCCAAACTTATTGTATGATTTACCTTTGTCTGTTTATTTCTGAGTCTAAAACTGGTAAAGATGAGTTTGAATTAGTAGTTTTTTTTGTGGTTGAGAAAGCTGAAATATGCTCTCCTAAGATAATATTAGGCGGCTGTGATGTGGTGTATATTTTTGTTTCTTCATCTAAATATTTTCTGATAATTTTATTTAGCTTGGTCATGCCACTCCAAGCCTCACCATTAATATATTTCAAATCACCCTTAATTTTACTTTCCAAAAGACGATCAAATGTAATACTGTCTATGAGCTTTTGAGGTGACTTAAAACCTAAATTAAATCCATACTCCTCCAGAAATGAAATTATATGTACCTTATAAGAAATAACTTGCGGAAAAACCTTTTCTAAAGTATTATTTATACTGGCAAATACTTTATTGTCCTCCTCGTACAGACCAATACGATGACTTTGAGTGACAAATATTCCTTCTTCTGTGAGATTATTCTCTATTAAATTTTGATAGAATTCTTTAGTATAGAGTTCAAAACAAGGTCCCCCTGCATAAGGATCGGGCAAATCTGAAATAATTACATCAAATTTACCTTGTTTTTCTAATACTTCAGCAGCATCACCTATAATTATTTCAAGACGAGGATCGGCAAACACTTCTTTACCATTATGAAGATGATTGCGACACACATCAATAACCATCTCATCAATATCTGCCATACAGACGTATTTAACGCTTTTATGTCTTAATACTTCTCTGGCAGTGAAACATTCTCCACCTCCTAAAATACAAACCCTTTCAGGATTAGGATGATGAATTAAAGCTGGATGACAAAGGCTCTCATGATAAACAAATTCATCATATTCTGCCATTTGCATACAACCATCGAGAAACAACACTTTACCCTGAGTATAAGTATCATATAGTTCAATAGTTTGAAATGAACTACTGCCTTGAAAAATGATTTCCTTTATTTTTAAGGCAAATTTTTCATCCTTACTATAGGGTTCAACCACCCACTCACTTGTTGAAGCCTCAAATTTGATAATATCTGTCTTGGACATTGGTTCGTTAAATATAAAAGGTTGATAGATCAGGTGTAAATAGGGATTTGTCAGAAATTGGGTGCAGTTCCTTTTGAACTATTTTTATTGTTTCTTTACAAACCTGAATTCCCCATTTTTTTCAATTCGATTGCGTACTTGTTTTATGTTAAATGAATTCCTAGTTTCCTCATTGCTCTAACATCATCTATTTTTCATCAGTTTTAAATAAAACAATACTTTAAATTGATGAGTATTTGAATAAATCATGTTCGGTAGGTTGTACCTGTATATATGAATCAGCAGCAATTGCTTTTTATCTTCAGCAATCAAACATTCCCGTAATCACAACTCGGCGTTACTGAATCATAGTCTGATGATTGTTAAATCAAATCTCCTGTTTCTTGTAAAGAATACAAACGAGAATAAATACCTTCTTGCAATAATAATTCTTGATGAGTCCCTATTTCAACAATTTTTCCTCGATCCATAACTATAATTTTATCTGCCTCTCGTACTGTACTAAGACGATGAGCAATAATTAGCATAGTACGAGTTCCTTTCATTGAGTTCATTGCTAATTGAATTAAGCGTTCTGATTCGTAATCTAAACTAGAAGTAGCTTCATCAAACATTAGTATATCAGGTTCAAGTAACAAAGCTCTAGCAATACCTAAACGTTGTTTTTGCCCCCCAGATAAGCGAACTCCTCTTTCGCCTAATTTCGTGGCAAAACCTTGAGGTAACTGTTGAATAAATTCAGTTAATTGAGCAACGCGACAGGCTTTTTGTAATTCTTCAAAACTTACTTGAGGATTACCATAAATTAAGTTATCTCTAATGCTACCATTAAATATTTCCACATCTTGATGAACAGTTGCCAAACGTTGACGATATAAGGCAGTATCTAAATCTAAAATATTTTTTCCATCTATTAAAATTTGTCCATCTAAGGGTTGAAAATAACGAAGAATAAGCTTAAATAAGGTAGATTTTCCCGCTCCAGAAGGTCCTACTAAAGCAACAGTTTGATATGGGTGAATTTGTAAGCTAATTTTTTTTAAAATAATATTTTGATTATCATAACTAAAGCTAACATCTCTAAACTCTAATTTGCCTTGAAATTGATATGGAGTTAACTGACTAGATGGAACAATAAGATTTACTGCATCCTGTCCTTCTGCATATTCTAAAAATTCATATAATCGCTTCATGGAAGAGTAGCGACGAGTTAACATTTCCGCAAAGAAATTAATAGGTTCAACTTGTTCATAAGCCATTCTGGCAATAGTTACAGTTGTGATAAAATGTCCTAGAGAAATGATACCTTGTATAGTGGGAATTATCGCAAATATAAAAACGAGAAAAAATGAAAAATTAATTGCTGCACTTTCCCAAGTAAAAAGACTAGCATAAGCTACATTGAGACGACGGGAATTTATTCTATATTCTCTATTGAGTCTTTTTTCCTGACGTTTAATTTGCCTTTCTTCACTAACAAAGGCTTTCACAGTTTTAATATTAGTTATAATTTCTGAAGTGTAACTTTCGGTCTTGTATTCATGGCTTTCAACAAGATATTCTCTTTCAATTATTTCTGCCAATCTTTGATAAAGATAAATAACTATGACCAAAAATGAGAAAATAAACAATAGAGCAATTCTCCATTCAATCCAACAAATTACCAGAAAAATACCTAAAGTTTTAATTAACTTAGGCATTATTTCTTCAAAAAATTCTTGGTATGTTAAAGCATGATTTTCAACACCTTTTGCAATCATGCTTGCTAAACCCCCTGAGTTATTTTTCTCATAAAAAGATAACGGTACGGTGAGAACTTTCTTAATAGTTTGACCATGGAGTTCCTTGCTTGCACGACAAGATATTTCTTGGGCGATCCAAGCAACGAACCCCAATGGAATTGGTATAATAACAATTGTAATTACAAAAATTAATCCAATTGTGATTCCTAAATAAACAAATTCACTTTCTGGTAATTGAGTTAATAAAGCAATTTTACTAATAATATTTTGTAATGTTTGATCTAAAGAACCATGAGAAAGAAGAGTAAAAATTTGTCCTAATGCATAAGGAAGGAAAAGTTCAGCGGATTGAATTATAGTCCAAATTACTATAGCAAAAGCAGTAAGTTTTGTATATTCTTGAAAGGGTTTTAAGAGAATATCTTTCCAGTAAGTCATGGTTCTTCAGTAGGTATTATGCTTAACCTTTAATAAGAATAGGACTGATGCATTGACAGGGGACTGACTATGTATATTCAAGCCAGCCTTCTATTTTTGATGTTCGAGAATAAAATTACGAGCTACTTGAACAGACAAACTTCTGTGGACTTCATAATCCAGATTTTAGAATTACTCTTCAAGTCGCCAAAGATATATGTAACAACAGAGGACAATTATAGCATCTTGTTGTGTTAAATGTGACTCACTTGTCAGTAAAATCCACTTTACAATCTCGCAATCATTTGGTAAATCAATCTCTCTTGCGTAAACTGAGTAAATATTGAAATTATTTTCATTTTTAGTCTGGATGGAAGTTTGATTGATATTGGACGAAATCTAATTTCCAATCTTGCAGTTCTGCCATTACGCTTCTTTTTTGAGATACTTCAACATCTTTTATGCACTGTAATTCTTGAGAGATCAGTTATTCCCATAAATGTAAATTGAATTGTCTTTTTCTAAGCAACGATTATGAGATGCTCTAACAACTACACTCGTATTATTATTGTTACTAATCAAAGCAAATGCTTTCATAATATAACCTTTTCGATAAAAATATGAATAATCTTTGTTAGATGGGTAAGGGGAATAGGGAACAGGAAACAGAAATTGTAGGTGGCGTTTTTCAAAAATCAACTAGGAGTACCACACACCGTTATAGTTCTTGAAAGTAAGAAACCCAGAATTTGAAAGATTCCAGTTTTCTGATATCATGTTCGCTAAATCGCTTACGATATGTCATTGCGAGTGAAGCGAAGCAATGGCAACTGTTCATCCGAACATGACATGATTTCTGTCGAAAGCAATTTTTACAAAAAAAAGCCCATCTGTACGAGCTTAAAGTTATATCAAAAAGATTAAAATTTAGATTTAATTTGATAAAATATCGGATATTGATAACTTACCTTCTAATTCCAACTGAGCTTGAACGCAATAAGAACACTTACAACTGAGTTGGTCAAGAATGGGATTAGACTTATCATCTCTCGCTAAAATTACTAAGGAATTAACTGGATGTACTGATGCTGCATGAAGATGAGTTGTTGCAGACGCAGAATCAATAGAAGATGCAACTGCGGGATTTGCGACAAAAAATATGAAAGCAGCAAGTATGGGTGAAGCAAATAAAACAAGTTTGGCAATAATCATAAGTATAGGTGTACGGTTTCCCCTCAACTAACTAGTGTAGTATATCCATATTCAACGGTGATTGGTCTTTCTCCAAACCCTCCTTGTGTATAATACTCGTAGATTGTCTTCTTTATTTAACAGTACGACCGTTGGATTTTGACCATTTAGCATGGTAGCCAGCAATTAATATAGGTTTTTCTTGTCTTTTTATTTACCTGATTTAGAGTTTCATTACTTGCTTGTAATTCGTTTTTATTGTTTTTGGGAAGGGTGTGTTTATTAAGCTAAATCTTAATGAATTTGGAATTTTATTGATGCTTATTTCTAACCTTATACGTTTTTTTAAAAGAACAATATATTTCGGAAAAAATTGCTATTGCCCAGTCTGCAAAGCTAATATACGCCAATTTCATCCGTTTGGGGTAAATTTACGTCGCAATGCTATATGTCCTGTATGTGGAAGTGTCGAGCGACATAGAATGATTTGGTTGTATTTTAATTCTGAAACTGACTTATTTTCTTCCCAAGGAAAGAAAATGTTGCATATTGCACCTGAAGCATGTTTTGTTGATAAATTAATGAATCATTCACAAATCGACTATTTGAGTGCTGATTTGACAAAACCTGCTATGGTAAAAATGGATATAACTGATATCGGGTATCCCGATCGCAGTTTTGACGTAATCTATTGCTCTCACGTCTTAGAACATATCCCAGACGATCGCAGAGCTATGAAAGAATTAGCTAGAATATTACGTCCTAATGGATGGGCAATTCTACAAGTTCCTCTGAGTATAAATCAAGACGAAACATTTGAAGATCCTAGCATCACAGATCCCAAAGAGAGGGAACGCCTTTTTGGACAATCGGATCATGTTCGCGTTTATGGTAAAGATTACAAGCATCGTTTAGAAGAAGCTGGATTTATAGTTGAAAATATACCTTATTTAGAGAAATTCAGTACTGAAGAAAAACATCGATTTGGGTTGAATATAGATAAAGATGATATTTACTTTTGTATGCTCAATTCTGGAGTTTAGACTAAGGCAAGAAGAGTAAGGAGTAAGGAGTAATGGAATTTTATGTTCGACTATATAATAAGTGATTAGCCGGACTTGATATTAGAATTGTAGGTTGGGTTGAACGATAGTGAAACCCAACTTGCGTCTTAACAATGTTGGGTTTCGTTCCTCAACTACGCTATTCTTAGTTTTCTGACTTAACTGAATCGTATTGCGTTAGAGATAATTTTGCACCGGTAAGGAATTAATCTAAACTCGAGTAAATTAATAACTCACCATTATCTCCCCCCGCAGCGATTCTGTTACCTTGAGGATGCCAATCAATACAAGTAAAACCACCTGAAACACCTGTAATAATTTGGGAAACTTCCTGAGCATCTTGCCACAAACATAACCAACCATCACTGCCAGCAGAAGCAAGTAAAAAGCTGTTTGGAGCAAAACCAATAGCTTGAATAATATCAGCATGATTAGTTAAAATATTGGCTTCCCAATCGGAGTCTTCCCCAGCAAGTTTATCCCATAACACGATACCGTCAACACTGCTGCAAGCTAGTTTTGGCGCACCATTATCAGAATTAGGTTCAGACCAAGCTAGTTGACGAATTTTACCAGGAAATCCTTGCATAATCCACGGACTGGGGTCGTCATCAGAAATCAACAGTTGAGTTTCGACAACGGTAAGACTTTTGTCCATATTACCGGAAGCAAGGTATTTTCCGTCATCAGACCAAGCCATTGCTAAACTCGTGGAAGGAATATCTAAAACGTATGGTTCATCATCCCAATTTTGAGTATCCCACACTTTAACCCCACGATGTCCGGCGATCGCCAGATATTTTCCATCGTTTCGCCAATCAATGGCTAATGGGGAAGAATTATCAAAATCTAAGGTGACGACAAAATCGCCATAATCAGCATCCCAAATTTGTACTTTACGTCCTAAACTAAAAGCTAAATGATTGCATTTAGGACTCCAAGCGAGTTTATCAACCCAAGCGGGTGCATTTTCTAAAGTTGCGATTAACTCCTTGTCTCTCCAGATTTTGACTTGTCCATTTTGTCCGCTAACCGCGATAAATTGATCTTTATGGGAAAAAGCAAGGCAATCTACAGACTCGCCATTACCAGATTGCAAAGTCACTAAATCCCCATTTTGACAAAATACAACTTCCCCAGCAGCAGAAGTCGCAGCTAAAATTGTCCCTTGTGGCGACCAAGCAACAGATGTAATGTAGTCTGAAAGGGTTTGTGACGATAAGAGTTTAAATTCTTGGGAGTTGAGAGTGGATTGGTTCATTTTTAGGAACTCGCGGAGTTAGGAGTTGTAGAGACGTAGCACTGCTACGTCTGTTAGGAATTAGAAATTCTCTACAACAATATTTTGAATATTTTCTCTCTTCTCATTATCCCCATCTTCCCATGCCCCATGCCCAATCCCCCATGCCCAATGCCCAATGCCCAATTCCCAATTCCCATCTTACAATCTAGGCAACACAAGCTTTAAATTCTTCTCGAAGCTTTGTTTCATCAAGATTGCGTCCAATGAATACTAATTCATTTTTACGGGTTTCGTTTTCTTTCCAAGGACGATCTGGTCTACCATCTAATAACATGTGTACGCCTTGGAATACAAAGCGATTTTCTTCACCAGCAATGCTCAAAATTCCCTTTGTACGGAAAATGTCGGGACCTTGAGTTTGTAATAAATTACTTAACCACTTATCGAGTTTATCACCATCAAGCTCACCTTTTTCAACTAATGCAATAGAATAAACGCTTTCATCGTGTTCGTGAGCATCTTCATCCAAAAATTCAGGATCGATTTCCAAAGCACGATCCAAGTCAAACGCTTTCACACCTAACAATGCATCCATTCCCAACTCAGCATTCTGGGTGCGATAAATTTTAGCGATCGCATTCATTCCCCGAATTCTATTTTCTAATTCTTCTAACTGTTCGGAGGATACCAAATCTGTTTTATTAATCAAAATTACGTCGGCAAAGGCGATTTGCTCTTGAGCTTCATCCGCATCCCAATGTTGCCAAATATGCTTGGCATCAACCACAGTTACCACAGCATCAAGTAACAATTGTTCGCGCATATCTTCATCAACAAAGAATGTTTGAATAACTGGTGCGGGATCGGCTAAGCCCGTAGTTTCAATGACTAAGTGGTCAAATTTGTCGCGACGCTTCATCAAATTACCGATAATCCGCATCAAATCGCCACGCACCGTACAGCAAATACAGCCATTGTTCATCTCAAAAATTTCTTCATCCGTATCGATAACCAACTGATTATCAATACCCACTTCCCCAAACTCATTAACTATCACCGCTACCTTCTTACCGTGTTCGTAAGTCAGAATATGATTTAACAGGGTTGTTTTTCCCGCTCCTAAATAGCCAGTGAGAACTGTTACTGGTACTGTGCTTGTTGCTGTATTAACCATATATATTCCCAGTTGATTTAACTATCGTTTTCCAGACACAAATAATATACAAAAAATTTTTCGGTGCTGTTCTTAACTATGCATAATTTTTTATTACATCACCGAAATTGCTACGTCTTTATCCCAACGCCTTATTTTTTTCTTTTAATAAATAGTCAATTATCAGCAGCCTACATCAGTACAAATTACAAAAAATATTCCTTTCTTACTCCCCCCTCTCCCCCACGCCACTTGCTACAACGGAGGGCACCTCCGTGCACGCCGCAGTGGCTCCTCTCCCCCCTCTCACATTACTCTACCGACTCTCAGTAGTTTCTAAAAAAGGCAAAATCGCCTCAATTATCTCATCTGGAAATTCTTCATGCATCCCCAAAGATCCCGGAAGCTCCACACTCTGTACCCTTGGTAGATGAGCGATAGCTTCCATTTCTTCGCGCGATGATTTAGGGCAACATTTACCGATTACTACCATAATTGGTACTGCCAATCCCCTAACTAACCCCAGAAAATCCTCTCTATTACTTACTAAGTCAAGATTTCCAGTCACAAAAGCCGCAGGAGCAAATCTTCCTCCCGATTCTTGGGTATTTTCCCATTTACCCTGGATAAAGTTTGAAGTTAGTTTCTCAGTATCTACGTAAACGTGACGACGATACATGAACTTTAAAAAAGATGGTAGAGTATTAAGTTTATAAAGAACTTGACCAATAACTGGTAACCTTACCGTCTCCTTAACCAAATTCCGTACCATTCCATTTACTCCCATTACAGCTAAGGGACCTCGCCAGGTTGGTGCTACCAAAACTATATGGGAAAATACGGATTGGTATTTATGTGCTAACCATAGGACATAAGGCGCACTATGACCAGCAGCTATAACCGGAACAGGCTTTCTTTCAAAAATGGTTAAGACAAAATCTTCGATAAAATTCTTGTATAAAGTAGGACCGTAATCGGCTCTAGGTCGTCCCGAATCACCAAATCCGGGAAAATCAACCGCGATCGCTTTATATTTAGAAGAAAGTCGCCCAGCAATTCCGCTCATTTCCGAGCGCATGGAAACGGTGCTGAAAGCTGGTAAGAGCAATAAGGGAGAGCCTTGACCTAAAGATTCATAAACTATGGGAAAATCTTGGTCTTCTGTGTTCCATAAAAATTGCTCTACTACTCCACCAATCCCAGCAGTAGAGGTAGATGAAAAGTCGGTTGTCATTTAACTAGATTCCCTAATGAATTAAAATTTCTTGTATGGTGCGTGACCAGGGCAAAGTTCTCAAGGTAATGTTATGGTTTTTCGTGTCACGCACCAACCAGTTACATTAGAAAATTTTGTAATTGCTCTGTTTTAAGTACGATTTACTCTACCTTTGCTTGTAGTTTAATTAGACACAGATTCTTGAGATAAGAGTGCCTTTTTTTGCATAGTTTTAAAAATGTTATAGAAACCATTAGCGCGGGAAGGGGTTAAACTAACATTTAAACCAGTTTCTTGAATAAAATCTGGAGTAAGTTGAACAATTTCGGTAGGTGTTAATCCATTTAAACCTTCAATTAAAAGCGCGACTAACCCTTTAGTTAATTGTGAATCTGAATCACCTTGAAAGGTTACTTTCTCATCATCTAAAGTAGCGGTGACGAAAACCTGAGAAACACAACCAGGGACTTTATTCTCGGGAGTTTTATCAGATACTGGAAATTCGGAGAGTTTTTGGCCGTACCAAATTAACTGTTCGTAGCGTCGCTTGGGATCCGAAGCACGTTTGAAGCGTTGGACAATTTTAGCAAGAGCTGGTGGTAAAGATTCTATTGAGGAAGACATTTCACAGAGGAATTATAGAGGCTATCACTTCGAGTGTAGATGATTTGAGAGCCTTTAGGGCAGCGATGAATATTGCCATCGGCAATAAAAAAGGTACAAGTAACTTTCGCATATTACTTCTACCTTTAATTTTACAAAAAAATCTCCATATATTTTTGATGATGCCAAGAATTTATTAAACTCCCATAGGAGGCAAACCGCGTATTTGACGCAAAGCATTTAAGCAAGCTGGACAATCGCAACCGAACAAAGTAACAGAAGCATCACTTTCTTCATCGGTAAATTCCAATTCAGGTAATTCGCCGGGACGTAAACCTTTTTCTTTATTATCTCTATAAGTATTATTACGTAAACGACTACAACTAAGTCTAGGAGTTGCTACAGAGACTGTAGTAGTTTTTCGTCCGCAGGAAAAGCCAGTGGCAGTGGAATCAACTGTTTCGTTGGCGCTAGCTGGTTGACTAAAAACCGCCATCGACACTATAGACGAGAATAATACAGGGCTTGAAAGTAAAGTAAGAAAGAATTTTTTGTTCATTAATATCTGAGAACCGTTGTAACTAGCAAAGTTCTACGGCTTTAATTTTTTCACGTTTACTGGTAGTATCTCAGTAAATTTTATACAAGATTGACCGGTATTTACCATATGACGCAAAAATAGCCGTTTGTTAATAGGGAAAGACAAGGTAAAAATATTTTCTAACCTTCAACCTTTATAACTGCTTCACCCTGAATAGTGTTTTTACCTGTTAACAGCACAATTGGAAGTGGAAGAATTTTACCGAGATATCGCACCACCAATAATAATAAAAAATGAGTTGAAGTTGATAGCAAGTTTAAGCTATCGACTGCCTTTACATTAGTCAAGTTCCCTACCAATTAGGAAAGAGATGGGGAGATGGGGAGGTGGGGGGATGGGGAGATGGTAATGAGGGTATTTGAAATTAGGACTTACGCAACAATAACGTAATAATAGTCATTGCGATGTAAGGGAACAATCCCAAACTATAAGAAATTGGTAACTGCATAAGTAGGTCAATTTTGAAAATAGTAATGCTGCACAAGGGAATAGCGAAAAGTGAATGACGAGATTGCGTTCCGGATTTGTAGTCAGTTTACCCAAGGTGTAATATAGTTGGGTTTATTTGTGCGACTTACTTAGCCCGTAGCATTACTAAATCTGTAGAAAAATTAGAAGTTTTCTCCCCATCCCCCCATCTCCCCATCCCCCCATCCCCCCATCTCCCCATCCCCCCCTTCGGGTTGCGCCACTTGCTACAACGGAGGAAACCTCCGCAACGCAGTGGCTTACCATCTCCCCATCCCCCCATCCCCCCATCTCCCCATCTCCCCATCCCCCCATCTTCCCCCACCACACCTACAGGGTCTACAATTCCTTAGTGTATTTAAAGGTTAAAATATGACTAATCAAGGACCCATACCAGTAGTTGTCAATGGTGCTGCAGGCAAAATGGGTAGGGAGGTAGTAAAAGCAGTGTCCTCAGCACCAGATATGAATTTGGTCGGTGCGATTGATACAAGTCCCGAACATCAGGATAAAGACGCGGGAGAGTTGGCTGGTTTAAGCGAACCTCTGGAAGTTCCTATTACCAATCAAATGGAAGGTATGCTGGCATTTGCCGCTCAAGAAAAGCAGCCTGCAGTTGTAGTTGATTTTACGCATCCAGATTGTGTATATGACAACGTTAGGAGTGCGATCGCCTATGGCGTGCGTCCTGTTGTTGGCACTACAGGGTTAAGCCCCGAACAAATTCAAGATTTAGCAGACTTCGCCGAAAAAGCTTCTACCGGATGTTTACTGATTCCTAACTTCTCTATTGGAGTGATACTTCTTCAACAAGCCGCCGTTGCCGCGTCAAAGTATTTCGATCACGTTGAAATTATCGAACTGCATCACAACCAGAAAGCAGATGCACCTAGCGGTACTGCGATTAAAACCGCTGAAATGTTGGGAGAAATGGGTAAAACTTATAACCAAGCTATAGTAGAAGAAACAGAGAAAATATCGGGAGCGCGGGGAAGTTTAGCTGATGAGGGAGTAAGAATTCATAGCGTTCGCTTACCGGGTTTAATTGCTCATCAAGAAGTAATTTTTGGCGCAGCCGGTCAAATTTACACTTTACGGCATGATACCAGCGATAGAACTTGTTATATGCCCGGAGTATTATTAGCAATTCGCAAAGTTCTTCAGCTAAAGTCGTTAGTATATGGATTAGAGAAAATTCTTTAATCAAGTTCACTATATTCTTACAATTTAAGTTGGTGCGTGATGCGAAAGTTTTCGTGTCACGCACCCAAAAATTAAGTCCGATTCAATCCATAATCTAAAATCTAAAATCCACAATGCTTGTCCCACTGACACGCGAGAAGTTTGAACAACTAGTTCCCCTAATTGCTACTGGTTCCCAGTACAAATACTATTGGGGGAAATTTTCCGATTTTTTACAACGGCTATTAATATCTGTAGTTATTGCAGCTATTGTTTTAGTAGCAAAGGTTATTTTTCGGCTTTCTTTAGGTCCAATTGTATTTTTCCTCGGACTAGTAGGTGCTCTTTACTGGTTATGGGGACCTGTATTATGGGCTAGTTTGCGAAATTGGAAATGTCGTCGTTATAAGTATGCTGGCTTTTTCCGTGGAAGAGTTCTCGATTGGTGGATTACAGAAGAGTTACTTGGTAAGCAAGAAACAGTTAATAACAGAGGTGATTTAGTAATTGTAGAAAACCGAGAAAAACGGATTAACTTGGAAGTCGGAGACGAAACCGGATTTACTGCTTTACTTAAAGCACCACTAAAAGTTTCTCATAAAATAATAAATCCCGGACAATTCGCAGAAATGTTGGTCATGTCCAACCGTCCAGATTTAAGCATTATAGAAGAAATTAGCGACATATATATTCCCAATCGGAATTTATGGGTAAGCGATTATCCTTTCCTACGCCAAGATTTCTTCAAGTCAGTAAGTCGTCGCATTCGTGATAATAGTGAAGAAAGATCGCGCAACCGCCGCCGTCGTCCATCCAGAGAAAGAAGTAGAGAAATTCCAAGACGCATCTACAACGATGAAGATGAATGGGAAGGTTATTCGAGAAACAGAAGTAGAGAAATTGAAAGAAGATCTATTTATGACGATGAAGAATGGTAATAGAATTTAGAATGCCCGAATTTAGAATTTAGAAGTTAAAAATCCCATTAACTCTTACCTCTTACTCCTAACTCCTAACTCATAACTCCTAACTCATTCCCTTCACTCTAGTAATTCAGCAAGATCTTCTAAAGGATATTCGGGTTCTTCAGCACAGAATTCCACACAAATTCTCACTTTTCCCTTTTTCCAACCTCTAGCACCTAACTTTAAAATTTCACAATCAATACCTTCATTAAATAAAGATGCTTCTGGCATCTGAAAACTCATATATTTCTGTATAACTTCTAGCAATTCCAAAACTTTAAAAGTGGCAGATAGTTCTAGATTTCCAAAATCTTCTGAATTTATAGATATAACTTCGTTCCGTTCTAATCGCTCGAACTGTTTTTCCATGCTAACTTTTTATAATTAAATAATTCGCGTTACCAGAAAAATCGGGATATTACCCTTTTCGGTAGAAATTTGTGAAGGTAGAAGTCGGTAGACCGCCATTATATATCCTTGGCAATTATTTAGTAATATCAAATTATCTAAAATTCAGATGTAATTAACTTTACCTTTATTCTTTTTTTGTAATAGTTATGCTTTTTAATAAATTATATGATGTCCGGCAAATCACCCATTATATGTCATTGCGAGTGAGCATAATTCGTAATTCGTAATATCTCCCTCCGGGAGACGCTACGCGAACGTAATTCGTAATTAATGCCCATAAATAAAATTTAGGGGCTTCAACGGGAATATAATTGGCATCCACGGATAAATCCGGGGGCTTCCAA
>JBCCSG010000178.1:0-14108 GCA_039200565.1 Cyanobacteria bacterium P01_D01_bin.50
TCAATGGTCGCAGATGCAGCAAGATGAAGGGGCATTGCTGCGGGGTGCTGCGCTGGCTGATGCCGAAGAAAAGCTGAAACTGAAGCGAGATGAGCTTGCCCAAGGTGAGCAGGATTTTATTCAAGCTAGTATAGCCTTGCGAGATAAGGAAAAAAAGCAGCGGGAACGTAGAAGGTTCTTTACTGTCTCAGGTTTGAGTTTTGTTGCGGTCATATCCTTGCTTTTTGCTGGTGCTTCATGGTGGCGTTTAGATGTAAAAGAAAAAAATGACAATTTAATTGCCCAAAACACTAATGTTAAAGGATTGTGGTTAAGGAATGAAGATCAACTGCAAGCCCTAAAAGAAAGTATTAAAGTTGGGAAAAAACTTCAAAAAGAGAGTAAGGCTACACCAGAGACACGGATGCGCGTAGTCGTGTTATTGAGGGAGATAGTTGATCGCATTAAAAAACGTAACAGTTTAGAAGGGCATGGCGATTCGCTAACAAGCATAGCATTTAGCCCCGACGGCAACACCATTGCGACTGCAAGTCAGGACAAGACCGTAAAATTGTGGAATTTGCAGGGGCAGCTGATTAAAACCCTTACTGGGCATGGTAATAAAGTCACAAGTGTGGCATTTAGCCCCGACAGCCGTACTATCGCTTCTGCAAGTGAGGACAAGACCGTAAAATTGTGGAATTTGCAGGGGCAGCTGATTAAAACCCTTACTGGGCATGGTTCTGAGGTCAATAGCGTGGCATTTAGCCCCGATGCCAACACCATCGCTACTGCAAGTAACGACAAGACCGTGAAATTGTGGAATTCGCAGGGGGAGGAGATTAAAACCCTTACTGGTCATGGTTCTGAGGTCAATAGCGTGGCATTTAGCCCCGACGGCAACACCATCGCTACTGCAAGTGAGGACGAGACCGTGAAGTTATGGAATTCGCAGGGTGAGGAGATTAAAACCCTTACTAGGGGTGGCGATAGCGTGGCATTTAGCCCCGACGGCAACACCATCGTTATTGGAGGTAAGAACTCCGCGAAATTGTGGAATTTGCAGAAGCAGGAGATTAAAGACCTTACTTTTGAGAGTGTCAATTACATATATAGTGTAAGCGTAGCATTTAGCCCCGACGGCAACACCATCGCTACTGAAGCTACTTACGGTAGGGTGAAGTTGTGGAATTTGCAGGGGCAGCTGATTAAAACCCTTACTGTAAGTGGCGATAACGTAGCATTTAGTCCCGACGGTAACACCATCGCTGCAAGTGGTTACAAGACGGTGAAATTGTGGAATTTGCAGAGGCAGGAGAGTAAAAACTTTATTCCGGGTTACGGCAGCATGGCATTTAGCCCCGACGGTAAGACTATCGCTTCTGTAAGTTTGGACAACACCGTGAAATTGTGGAATTTCCAGGGGGAGGAGATTAAAACCCTAAAAGGGCATCGCAGTTCGGTCAACAGCGTGGCATTTAGCCCCAACGGCAACACCATCGCTATAGCTAGTCGGGGCAACACCGTGAAATTGTGGAATTTCCAGGGGCAGGAGATTAAAACCCTTACTGGTCATGCTTCTGAGGTCAATAGCGTGGCATTTAGCCCCGATGGCAATACCATTGCTTCTGCAAGTAGTGACAGCACCGTGAAGTTGTGGAATTTGCAGGGGCAGGAGATTAAAACCCTAAAAGGGCATGCCTCTATCGTCAATAGTGTGGCATTTAGCCCCGACGGCAACACCATCGCTACAGCTAGTTGGGACAACACCGTGAAATTGTGGAATTTCCAGGGGGAGGAAATTAAAACCCTAAAAGGGCATGCCTCTATCGTCAATAGTGTGGCATTTAGCCCCGACGGCAACACCATCGCTTCTGCAAGTAGTGACAAGACGGTGAAATTGTGGAATTTGCAGGGGCAGGAGATTAAAACCCTTGTTGGGCATGGCAGTTTGGTCAATAGTGTGGCATTTAGCCCCGACGGCAAGACCATCGCTTCTGCAAGTGGGAACAAGGCTATGGATATTCCAATTGTGGACAAGACCGTGAAGTTGTGGAATTTGCAGGGGCAGGAGATTAAAACCTTTGGTGAGGCTCTCTATGGGTTCTCTAGCGTAGCATTTAGCCCCGACGGCAACACTATCTCTACTACAACTCCTAACTCACCTGTAGAGTTGTGGAATTTTGATTTAGATGATTTACTGGTACGCGGTTGTAATTGGGCGCGGGATTATCTCAAAAATAACAAGAATGTGAGTGAGGAGGATAGGCGCTTGTGTAGTGGAATTGGTAGTGAGAAATGAAGCTTGTTTAGTTTGAAACACGCACTTTATGTTCTAAAGTCCCCCCGGGACGACCTCCGGTACGGACACGCTCCGCGTTCACCCTCAGGGTGCGGCGAACGCTATTCACCCCGTCACTACTCACCCACCCTGATTACTATTTTCAACGCCAACCTACTTAAATCATATTCTGTGTGAGTAAATTTTAGAAAACCCGGTTTTTTCCTGCGTCTAACCCAATCTAGGATTTATCAGATGCTAGACTGTTGACAAATAGCGTATTTCGATTATTCTAGAAATATGACATCAAACCAAGCAGCCCAGTATGCGGATATGTTCGCTGCACTGGGTTCAGAACCACGCTTAGAAGTTATGCGGCTACTTTTTGCTGCATATCCAGAAGGGATGACAGTAGGTGAAATTCAAGAAAAGGTACAAATACCCAATTCTACTTTATCCCATCATCTAGAAAAGTTACGTAATGAGAGATTAGTTATTCGTCGCAAACAAAGACAGTTTCTTTATTACTCTGCAAATGCAGAAACAATGCAAGATTTACTGTCATTTTTATCTACTCAAAAAGCATTAACTAAGCCGGATACAAGTGTAAATAAAACATCTGTAGAAGAGGAAGAGGAATTTATGCCAGATAATTTATTGCGATTTTTTCATTCGATTTATACAAATTTATTCGGTCCATTTTGGAATCGATTTTATCTCAAAGGTTATGACAGATTTACTGATAGAGCAATTAACGCGATTCATTTTGCTCAATTAGAATCACGGCGTTTGAAGCATAATTTTATCGGTTCAGAACAGATATTATTGGGAGTTTTATATGAAAATGATGGTATAGGGCGGCAATTTTTAAATAATGTTGGTGTCAATTTAGAAAATGCCAAAGTAGAAGTCGAAAAAATTATTGGCAAAGGGAAAGAAACAACATTAGTCGATTTACCATTTACACCCAGAGCACAACGAGTTCTCAAACTTGCTGTAGAAGAATCGCAGCAACTAGCAACCGATAGTGTGAGTACGGAGCATTTACTATTGGGAATTCTCAATGAAGGTGGAGGTGTTGCGGTTCGAGTATTGCAAAATTTACAAGTTGATTTGATTGAGTTTGAGCAACATTTGCGTAATGCTGTAAGTTGATTGATTTTTGGCTGAGAATAATTTGGGAGTCGGAATTAGGTGTTGAGTTTGTTTGAGATTTGTGAAATGCAAATTTTCCCGCACGAGTGCCTATTTTTTGATTAAAACTGGGTACATTAAACTCACAGCATCATAGGGTGCCCGTCATACCGAGCAAGCCATTAGAGAGATGAAATCGGGAATCTTCGCAGTTGTCAGTATTGGTGAATTCAAACTTTATGTTGGTGAAGTACATCACCTCAAAACAAGATGGCGAGCGATGATGATGCTATTTTTGAGCCACTCTCAGGTTTATAAAACCTGAGATTCAGGCATACATTCTAGCTTTTTGTCCTTATTGACTATCTGGCTAGAAGTGACTGACTTGTGGGATAACTCGTCTGAGGAACAATGACTGCTCTTGATTTCGGACGCGCCTACTTTACTTCGAGTTTGTTGATATAACTTCCATGCATCCACAAGGAGCGGCTCCGCCCCCGAATACTCACGTTGAGCATCCAACAATGAAAGCAAATCGTCATTTACGAATCTAGCAAGAAATGCGGAAAACAAATCTCTGTGCATTTTGAATCCCGCAGCATCTTCGTGAACTCTCTGAGATAGACTTTTCTTGATACGAGTACCGTCCAGATGAGTTTGCGAAAGAGCCGTTTTCTTGGTAGAAAACTTGATAAACTTACCGCCAGTTTTCTCGACTTTGCGTTTTAGTTCGGATTGAAAAAAACCTGGAGACTTAGCAGCTATAGCTTTACCATACCTTTTCTGCCAGCCTTTAACCGAAACATTTTCGGTTTTAATTATGTTGCCATGCCGAATAATTTCATTTACTAAATTTCTATTTTGAGATTTAGCATAACTAGATTTACGACGTTCTAGTGAGGCGCATTTAGCTTGTATTCGATGATAATTTCTTGTCTTTACCCATTGCCTTTTACCTTTCTTAACTTTACCTTTCTTGTTAACAACCTTGTTCCCAACTGTCTTCTCAAAATCTGGCTCATAATTTTCAGGATTAGCCATACGTCTTCGACGCTGCATTTTACGTTGTGCAGCTTTTATCTCTTTTTCATAAGTTGGTACTTTATCTGCAAACGGCAGTAACCCTGCTTTCTTATCTCCAACAAAAGCGACATTAGAGATGTTCAAATCTAAGCCAATAACACCTTCACCGAGATAGTTGGATTCTTTTTGGTAGGGTAAACCTTCATTGATTAATTGCACATACCAGCGACGCTTTCCGTTTAGATTTCTCCATAAAATACGGCAATACTTAACAGGGGAATTGAGTCCATGAGCGATTACTCGATTAAATAAATCGATTATAGGTTCTAGTTCTAAACCATTCCAAACTAAGGCATATTTAGCGCACTTTATTTGATTGCGAACATCCGTTGATTTACCAATTTTATTAGGACGTTTTTGTTCAACAATGCGCCATTTAATTCCGGTAGCATTTGACTGACCTTCAATTGAACGGTATCTAGATGCAACTTTAAATCTAACCTTCTTTGCTTGACCTAATTGTAGCCTTTTAACAGCTTTAAAAGCTCTTGTACCAATACTTTGTTTTTCATGTGCGCCTAATTTATCCGACATCCACTTAGACCTGTTAGCTGTTAATGTAGCAAAGGTCTTCATGTCGTAGTCGGTAAAACGATTTTCTTTATCTGCTTTTTGATATAAAACTATTCGTTGTTCTTTCTCTTTAGTATTTTTTGCTTGTTTATATGGCTCAGAGTTACGTACCTGACGTAACCTAATTAACGTTTCGCCTAAACAACAGTTATATAGTTGACGAGCAGCTTGTAAACGAGCTAGCAATTCTTTTTCTTGCCTACTACTAACTTTTAACGGTAATTCAGTTACAAAACTAGGTGTTTTACTTCGAGCCATTTGACCGACCTCTCAAATGTTGTTATAAATAATATATCCGTTAATAGATTAACCGTCAATACGTATATGAGAAATTCTAAAGGACATTTTGTAAAAGGCAACTCAGAAGGTTACACTTCTAGCAGAAAGGAAAGTATTAAAGGAAGATTAACTATTATGATTAATGAGGATGATTTAGCTACATTAAAAAACATTCCCGATTGGCGAGAACGTGTAAGAGAATATTTGAAACTATTAATTAAAGACCACGGCGATTCAAATCGCTTGACATCGAACTAACCCAGGTTTGAAAACTCTGGGTTTGCGTTCTCTTGGAGTTTCTTATCAACGGAAAATTTCCCCATACCCAACTCCAAGCAGCTTGGAATCAAAAGGGAGAGCAGCGTCGGTTTACATTTCACATGGCTGATGAAATTGTTAAAAACCAGGAAATCCTAGGAAAAAAGCAATTTTTGGCTGATGTTGAAATATCTACCCAAATAAAATCCTAAATTTAAGATTTATGCTATGAATTCAATTAATCTATCTATCAACAGTAATCTATTACAAAATTGCTTATCTATCATCGAGGGAGACTTAATTACTCAGTCTGTGGATGCGATTGTTAATCCTACTAACAATGTTCTCATAGCTGCGGGATTGTGTAGTAATATTCATCGTGCGGCAGGGGGTAATTTACGTAGGGCACTTAGGGGAGTGCAATGGCTAGATGTGAGTGAAGCTATCATTACTCCTGGTTTTCGTCTCCTGGCATCCCATGTGATTCACACCTGTGCTCCTGTTTGGAGAAAAGAAAGTAGCGAAGTTTCAGGGGAAGAATTACGGGTTTGTTATCGTAACTGCTTACAAATTGCAGCAGAAAATCAAATACAGACTTTGGCATTTCCCTGTATTGGAACCAGATTGCGAGGATTTCCTAAAGACTGGGCTGCAAGGATTGCTCTATCGGAAATTATTTCATATTTAGCTGAGCATCCGCTTCCGCTGCAGGTAACCGTGGTTTGTTATCAATCAGAAGATTATCAAGAATATCAGGCTCAATTGAATCATCCTCAAATAGCTGAATTGATGCAAAATTCATTTTCACCTGTTCGCAATGGAGTTACTAATTTATCATCCAGTCAATCAGCAAACCACAAGTTTCAAAGAATTGCTAGAGAATTATTGACTCAGATACCCGATACTCAGAAATTAGCTGTAATTGGTAGCACATCATTTTGGGGAGATAGTAGTGAGGCTATTTGTGAGGCTACAGGGCGATATTTAGCAAAAATTGATGATTTAGTCATGTTGACTGGGGGAGTTTCGGGAATTCCGGAAGCAGTTTCCCGCAGTTTTACGGCTGATAGAGTGTTTCACATCCAGCCTCGTGGTTGTCTGCCTTGGGATTATGGTAATAACCTTTATGGTGGTATCGACTATCAGGAACGTAGAGAAATTTTAGCACGCATGGCTAGCGTATATTTACTGATAGAAGGGGGACCTGGTTCCGAACACGAAGCACGACGTGCCGATAAAATGGGTGCAGTTGTGATTCCTGTGGGGAAAACTGGTGGTTTTGCTGAGAAACTCTATGCAGAAATGGAATGTCCCAATTATATACCGTTGGAGCTATGGGAAAAATTAGGACGACGAGAAGGTACAGCAGAAGAAATGGGAATTGCCATAGCGCAAATTGTGCTCAAAGTTTTTGACTTTTTGGATGGAAAACAAGGGTTACAGAAATCGTTGACATTAGAAAATTATCCACCAGCAACTATTTTAATTGTTGACGATTCGATTACGGTTCGAGAGTTATTATCAATGAGTTTTACCAAAGCTGGTTACCTTGTTGAAATAGCCAGAGATGGGCAAGAAGCATTAGAAAAATTGCAACGGGGAATAAAATGTGATGCGATTTGGTGCGATATCGAAATGCCAAAAATGAATGGTTTTGAACTGCGCGAGCGATTAAAGCAAGACTCTCGTTTGAAAAATATTCCTTTTGTAATTATGACTTCTAGGGGTGCTTCTAGAAGGAGAAATGAGTTTATAGAAAATTTAGGTATTCAAGGATATTTTACCAAGCCTTATATTGAAGAATATATTCTAGAACATACTGAAAAGTTGTTAAGTCGGTTTTGATGCTTCCTTGGTTGAAATGAAAACTGTTGCGATATCACAATATTGGTTTTTAATAATCTAGCCTTATGTCTAAAAAAACTGGGTTAAGCCAAACTTATGATATATAAATGTTTTTTATATTTGCAGAATGTTTACATTTGCATAGATTATGTTTAAACTACAGATATAGCTTAAAAGTTAAATACATTTGGATACAGTCATGTTGAATCTAATCAAACGTAATCAGAGAGCAACTTTTGATTTAATGAATGCTCAAATGCCCCCCTTTAATGGGTTATATCCTATACGTGAGTGGCTGAATAGACTTGAAATTAAGGATGCTGCGCTGGCTCATTTAATCTGTCGGATAGTTCCTGTACAGTGTCCCTTTGAGAGAGATATTTGTCTGTTTGGTCGTACTCTCGTACATATTCCACCCTTGTGCAAACTGAATCCCCTGTATGAGGAAGTGACTGGTTTACGCTTCCGAGCGCTTTGTTATTTAGCTGATGAATGTGGCGAGGATATACGTTGTTACTGCTAAAAGTTTCCTCAGAAAGCATTCTAGATTTTATTCAGACAGATGAAACATAGTTAATTCAATGTTAAAAAGTGTAAGAAAATATCAAAATTTTACAAATAAGAAACCCGATATATTGAAGATACCGAGTTTCTGGATTTCCGCATTAATTTGTAATCGGAGCTTGATTTTCCTAACGTTGCACAACAACAGTTGTTCCTACTGATGCCCAATTAAATAATCTTTTTGCATGATTTGGTGCAACATTTACGCAACCGTGACTAACTGGCGTACCAAAATTGTTATGCCAATATGCACCGTGAATCCCATAACCACCTTGATAATACATAGTGTAAGGAACGTTAGGTACATCATAATCTTCACCACGCATGCGAGTTTTCTTTAACTTTGTATAAATATTAAACACGCCAATAGGGGTAGGAGTCGATTTTTTACCTGTAGAAACAATAACCCCAAAAACTGCTTTATTCCCTTCCCAAGCTATTAATCTTTGTTGTGATAAATCTACTTGAATCCAGCGTTGATTGGAATCTTTCAACTGGCTGACTTTTTGCTGAACTTTTTGGGTGTGATGAGCTATTGCTTTATTCGTAGAAAGGTTTACAAGATTAGCTGAAATTGCAACACCAGCCACAAACATTTTTAAATAGCGAATATACTGAGGTGAAGTTAGGTTTTTCATGATATTTGCACTCAAAATTCAACGTTTATTGTTTGTTTTTTTCTATAGCTGTATTTAAGAAACTATTACAACTACAAGCTATGAATATTTCTCCACATTAATTTTAATTTAACTTTTGAAGTAGAATTTCCGCTTGTCGAGTTATTAACTTCCAATCTCCGGACATAATTAGATGTTTGGGAAATAATTCACTGCTTAATCCAACACCAATAGCACCAGATTGGAGAAATTCCGATGCATTTTCTAAAGTCACACCTCCAGTAGGAATTAAAGGAATTTGTCCCAATGGAGCTTGCAAACTTTTGATATATTTAGCACTACCTAATGCTTGTACGGGAAACACTTTGACACAGGTTGCACCATGATTCCAAGCTGTAACAATTTCAGTAGGAGTTAGCGCTCCCGGTATAATTGGTATGTTTTGATCAACAGCCGCTTGAATTATAGAAACATCAATATGGGGAGTAAAGAGGAATTGTGCTCCTGCCTGTATTGCTTGCTGCATTTGTGACAAGTTTAGCAGCGTGCCCGTACCTATAATACAATTGGGTAATTCTGCGCGTAATTGTTCAATTAATTCGGCAGCTTGAGGAGTATTCCAAGTTATTTCAATTAACTGCATACCCCCAGATGCAACAGCTAAAGCCATTTGTCGGGCCAAGTATTTTTTGTCGGCACGAATTACGGCGATCGCACGATGTTTTTTTAAATGTGTTAACCAAGGAGAATTGGCTATTGGGCATTGGGCATTGAGCATTAGAATTTAGAAATTTAAAATTGAAAATATTTGATTTCAAGTTCTGTTGAATCAAATTTGTGAAGGGTTCCCAACGATAATTTTTTCTTCTAAAAAAAATTTATTAGGGTGCCCGTGATGCATAAAACTGCTTTATTGCAGACACTGGATTTATCAGTTGATTGTCTGAAAACCGACTTAGATTATTTTTTCATCGAAGAATAAAGATAATTAATGTAAATTCTCTTTTATCTTCTGCTGTGGAGCAAAATTCAACTCAAAATTTCATCTTTTTTTTTGAATTGAGTAGGTATATATATTGCTGATACGATTAAAGCTGAGTACATTAAAGCAATTGTCACAACGACGGTATTACCGGCTTTTATTTCAGATGATTCACCTTTCAATTTTTCGGAAAAGCTTTATAGCATCGGTTGTAACTGCAACAGTTATTATCACTGGAAGTTCTTTAAATCATACTTTTGCCCAATCTTTCCTATCTCAAAACTCATCCATCTCAAAATCACCACAAACTAAACCTAGCTTTACTTTAAAAGGGCATATATGGGATATTGAAGCTTTGGCTTTTAGTCCTGATGGACAAACCTTAGTTAGCGGTAGTTACGACCATACAGTAAAAGTATGGAATCTGAAAAATGGTAAACTCATTCGTACCCTGGATGGACACAAAGATGGGGTAAATGATGTTATTATCAGTGCCGACGGAAAACTGTTTTTTACTGCTGGAGGAACAGCAGAATCGAATACTAATAAAGTAATTAAGGTATGGAGTATGAAAACGAAGAAGTTACTTCGTACTCTCAAAGGACATACTTTAGGAGTTACTTCTTTGGCGATCGCTCCCGATGGAAAAACTCTGATCAGCAGTAGTTACGACAAAACTATTAAGCTGTGGAATCTGCAAACAGGTAAATTAATTAGTACTTTAACTGGGCATAAAAGCCAGGTACGTGCAATTGCAATTACTCCCGACGGAAAAACTCTTGCTAGCGGTGGCGGCTCCCTTAAAGATGATTTGGACAAAACTGTTAAATTATGGAATCTTGAAACTGGAAAGTTAATTAGTAGTATAAATGGAAATACCAATATTATTAGTTTCATCGGTTTTACTCCCGATGGAAAATATCTGGTTAACGCTACAGATCCAAAAATAAATGTTTGGGATTTAAGTACTGGTAAATTAGTTAATAGTTTTAGGGTATCTGATATTGAAAGCGTTACTTCTGCAACTTTAGTAAAAGATGGAAAAAGTGTTGTTACAACTACATTAGATGGTGCTGTAACAATGTGGGATTTGACTAGTGGTAGAGCTATTAATAATTTAGTTGAGCCAGCCAATAATCCTCAGAATTATGACCAAGTTTATCCTACTAGTACCGCCTTTAGTGCCGATGGTAAAACTATTGCGATCGGTAATGGAGGTGGAGCTTATAATTCTATTTTCTCAATTAAGATTCAATCCATGCCTTAATATATCGGCTTTTTCAACCTCACCTCTTCCCCTCTCCAAAGTATCGGAGAGGGGTGGCAGTCAGGCAAGCACTGAAATTAGCTATTTGACGGATTTTGAAGAAATTGTAACAATGAATGTTCTGTAGCATTGGTTGAAGTCGATTGCCGTTACTCTAATTCAAATATTTTTCAAAATATTCCTTGATTTCTGGTTTTCCTAAGCTACGGCGATAAAAACTTTGGATCGTAGGTATTTTTCTCTGTAATTCCTCTGCAATCTCTTTCCATTTCTTTTCATGCAGAATCATCAACAAAATATTTTGCAAAGAGACATTGTACTTTTCCATTTTTATATTTTTGAGAATTCCTTCTGGATCGTTTTGAATAAATTCTCTTACTAAGATACAAATATCTTCTTCTTTATGACTTGCTGCTGAGATATTCGTTAGTTGGAATTCATCCAGAATGACCGATTTTATTTGTTTTCGAGACCGTTTCTTAAAAACTTTACTAAATGAGCATTTAAGGATTTGATTTACCCAAGCCATGACTGGGTATTTGGGGTTATACTTATCAATTTTTTTGGATATGTAAGTTAAACAATCTCCCAATGCATCGGCATAAACGTCTTGAAAATCAGGTAAATTATAGTATGATATGAATTTTTTCAATTTTTTTGTTTGCTTAATTTTTTTGATTAATTGATTCAATAATTTTTGTCTTTCTCTATCATTGGGAGCTAATTGTTGAATTTGTTGAACTAGCTCTCTTAATTCTTTATCTGTGGATGATTCTTCCTTCATATCCCGTGATTTCCTTATTTGTAAATTAATTCTTGTAACTTACAGAAATTACAGTTGATGTTATTGTTGTATTCCCAAACTATGAAGTATTGATAAGGAGTTCGTAAGCTTTAAGGGGTTAAATCAGTTCATGATTTGAATATAAGTTATTTATTTTGAGTAAAAAAGGGACAAGCGTTATTAAAGAAGAGTAATTTATACTTTTGGAGGAATAGCGTTTAGAGTATCTATTAAAACAAGTATTAATCCGAATTGGACGCTGTAAAGCCTGACAAATCGTTAAAAATTAAAGTAAAATATTTTATTTAGTCAAAAAAATACAAGCACAGTATTGTTATAACAGTTGTTAGCGAAGGTAAAGAGACTCTCGTTTAAGAGTCGTTGATAATGTATTAAAATCGAATAGAGAAGTCGGCACCTTGCTTCACCACTACGTCTGAGTGAATGTTGTAAGAATCAAATCTCAAGAGATTAACTGCGATAAGTAAGCATTTGCCTGTCGCGATCGCTTTTTTTACTTCATTCAACTTGCTACGGATGTATATCCGACTTACACCCGTGTTTGACTTTTATTTAAAATAGATATGAATCTACCAGAATCATTTCCAGAAGCAGCAAGATGGAATATAGATAAATTGATTTCTGATATTAATGCAGTTAGAAGTAAATATAAGAAAGGAGAAATTACGGAAGTGCATAAAGATTATTTGTATGGTGCTTTAGTTGGTTACAGCCCTAAAGATATTTCTCATAAACTAGGTTTACATGGAGATGGGAAAGGAGTAAGAACGGCTTTTTCTACGGAAATAAATCCTTATATTAGGGTATTACTCGACTATCCAAAAGAGTTGAACAAGTCTATGAATTGGCAACGTACTCTTGTTTTATTGGAAAAAGCTGGTTATAAACTTCCTTTTTCATCGCCAGATTATCCGGATGATTCGGTAACAAAAATTAAGTTAGATTCTGATAATCCAAGTGTGAACGATCTACAAAATATTTTGGCAAAAATTCAGGAAATGACGCAAGATAAATCAATCGAAATACGAGATATTAGAACCGGATGTATTGAATTAGTTCTATCGGGTTCATCTGAAGGTTTAAAGCGGTTAGAATCCCTCGTGCAATCTGGTGAATTAAAAGAACTTAATGGTATTAGAATCATTAGTGCTGATTCTGCTGTGGAACCTTCTAGAGTTGTCCGTTTATCTAATTGGTTTGATAATTTAGTCGAATCTGGTTGGCAAGCTTTAGAGCAAGTATTAAATCCCCGACAGTTACAGTTTGAAATTATCAGAAATGGTGATATATCAAAAGGCAAGTTAATTGATCGTACAATGCTTGATGACGGTTTTGCTGTTGTTTTAACTCTCAAGCAAGAAAGGTTAGCTAACGATTCTTTTGATATTGTTTTACGACTTTATTCTACTCCTGAAAAAAATCATCTACCATCGGGTATAAAAATGCGGATGTTTTATAGGGATTCAAATAATAACGAAGTTGGTACGGATATAAAAGCTGGTAGTTCAGATGAGTGGATTAAACTGAATTTTACAGGTAAATCTGGAGATGAGTTTGCTGTAGAAATTGTTAAAGGGGATATATCAGTAATCGATCGTTTTGTGATTTAACTGTATGGAGCAGTGAGCAGTGAGCAATTATTAGACTCATACCAAATATTTATAAAGATGCGCCAAATTTAGCCAAGGCAGCTTGGCTTTGTGCGGGTAGCTCCAGCCTTCCAGGCTGAGAGCGATTTAGCGCAGCCTCATACAGAATTGGTATCAGTATTAATCGAGTAAGGGAATTATATTGTCATACTGGGTTAATCGTGAGAACAAAAAGTTATTTTCTTTCCTCTGTTCCCTGTCTTCTCTCTATTGTGACGGCGCAAAACAGCTACTCCAGTCTTCTGAAAACTTCCCGTCTTACTTGGAAGAGGAAGCGGTGGGAAGCGAATAATAAGGGCGATCGCATTTGCACCTCTTGCATCGCTGAGGTTGGCAAGCTTTGGAGCAAATTCTGAAGTATTCTACTGCCATTTTTCCAATTTTGACCTCAATAGTGCATAAGTTAATCAAATCCCAACCCATATATAAGTAATAAGTAATAAGTAATGAGTAATAAGTAATAAGTATTTAGGTATATCGTCCATTTCATGGTAGAGGATTCAAGTAATGAATGCAGGTTTCTATTGTCTTTTAAAGACCAGGTATTATACCATACTTCGGACTTTATTCATTACTCCTAACTCCGCGAGTTCCGCGAGCTCCCTACTCCCTACTCCCTAATCCTAACTCATTACTCATTACTCATTACTCATTACTCATTACTCCTAACTCATTACTCATTACTCATTACTCATTACTCCTAACTCATTACTCATTACTCATTACTCATTACTCCTAACTCATTACTCATTACTCCTAACTCATTACTAATTACTCATTACTCATTACTCA
>JBCCSG010000179.1:0-14077 GCA_039200565.1 Cyanobacteria bacterium P01_D01_bin.50
ACAAAATCCCGATGTCTATTTCCAAGGCCGCGAACGTATCAACCCTTATTATGATGCTTGTCCGGAAATTGTCCAACAGGTAATGGATCAATTTGGCGATCGCACTGGTAGATACTACCGTATCTTTGAATACTATGGTGCTGCCGATGCGGAACGGATAATAGTATTAATGGGTTCCGGTTGTGAGACGGTACATGAAACTATCGATAATCTCAACTCTCGCGGTGAAAGGTTAGGTGTGGTTAAGGTAAGGTTATATCGACCTTTTGATGCAAGTTTATTTATCCAAGCTTTACCCAGCACCGTTAAATCAATTGCTGTTCTCGATCGCACTAAGGAACCCGGTAGCACCGGGGAACCGCTGTATTTAGATGTGGTGACGGCGATTTATCAAAATTGGAGAGAAAAAGGCAGTTTTCCCTCTATAATTGGTGGTCGTTATGGCCTTTCTTCTAAGGAATTTACTCCGGCGATGGTAAGGGCTATTTATGATAATTTAGCTCGGGAAAAACCGAAGTCTAATTTTACTGTTGGTATTAATGATGACTTAACTAATACTTCCTTAACTTATGACGCGAGCTTTTCAATAGAACCCGATAATGTTGTACGAGCAATGTTTTACGGCTTGGGTTCCGATGGTACTGTAGGAGCGAATAAGAACTCGATCAAAATTATTGGTGAGGAAACAGACAATTATGCTCAAGGCTATTTTGTCTATGATTCTAAGAAGTCAGGTTCAATGACGATTTCTCACCTGCGTTTTGGTTCTCAGCCAATTCGTTCTACATATTTAATCGATGAAGCGAATTTTATCGGTTGCCATCAATGGACGTTTTTAGAAGGAGTAGATATACTTAAGAGTGCTGTATCTGGTGCGACATTTTTATTAAACAGTCCCTATGATGCCGAGACTGTATGGGAACATCTTCCTGGGAAAATTCAGCAGCAGATTATTGACAAGAAACTAAAATTTTATGTCATTAATGCCAATCAAGTTGCTCGCGACAGCGGCATGGGTGGACGAATTAATACCATAATGCAAACCTGTTTCTTTGCTCTAGCTGGTGTATTACCCGAAGATGAAGCTATAGAGAAGATTAAATACGCTATTAAAAAGACTTACGGTAAAAAAGGCGATAAAGTCGTGGCGATGAATTTACAAGCGGTTGATAATACCCTGGTAAATTTGCACAAAGTCGATGTCAACAAATGTAGAGACGTAGCAGTGCTACGTCTCCCAGATAATTCAACATCTCAAGAGTCTGCACTTCAAATGATGATGACTTTGCGGGGAGACGAATTACCTGTAAGTGCTTTAAGCCCTGACGGTACTTTTCCTACTGGTACTTCTAAGTTAGAAAAACGTAATGTAGCTGCTTTGATTCCTGTTTGGGAACCGAATATCTGCGTACAGTGTGCAAAGTGCGTCATGGTTTGTCCCCATGCTGCGATTCGCGCTAAGGTTTATCAAGAGGGTAAATTAAGTATTGCTCCTGAAAGTTTTAAATTTACGGATGCTAAAGATAAAGCCTTTAAGGGAGAAAAATTTACCATTCAAGTAGCACCGTCAGATTGTACGGGATGTAGTATTTGTGTTGATATTTGTCCGGCGAAAGATAAACAAAATCCCGAGCGTAAAGCAATTAATATGGAACCCCAGTTGCCTTTACGAGAGCAAGAAACAGAAAATTGGGATTATTTCCTTAATTTGCCGAATCCAGATCGAAATAAACTGAAATTAAATCAAATTCGTCAGCAGCAACTACAAGAACCCTTATTTGAATTTTCCGGTGCTTGTGCTGGATGTGGCGAAACACCCTACTTAAAATTACTTAGTCAGTTATTTGGCGATCGCGCGATTATTGCCAATGCGACAGGGTGTTCATCTATTTACGGTGGAAATCTGCCGACAACACCTTGGACAAAAAATACCGAAGGAAGAGGCCCCGCATGGGCAAATAGTCTATTTGAAGATAACGCTGAATTCGGCTTTGGATTCCGGTTATCGGTTGATAAGAAGACGGAATATGCTGAGGAGTTATTAAGAGAGTTAACTTCTCAAGATTTAATTGACTCTGATTTATCTGAATCGATTTTGCATGCGTCACAGAATACAGAAGCTGATATTTGGGAACAAAGAGAAAGAGTTGCGTTATTGAAACAGAAGCTGGAAGAAAATTCCAAAAATCCCAAAATCCAAAATCTCAAATCCCTTGCCGATTATTTAGTTAAAAAGAGTATTTGGATAGTTGGTGGCGACGGTTGGGCTTATGATATAGACTTTGGTGGACTCGATCATGTACTTGCTAGCGGCCGTAATGTTAATGTTTTGGTAATGGATACCGAGGTGTATTCTAACACTGGCGGTCAGTCATCTAAATCTACTCCAAAAGCAGCAGTTGCGAAATTTGCCGCTAGTGGTAAGCCTGCGGCGAAGAAAGATTTAGGAATGATTGCCATGACTTACGGGAATATTTACGTAGCGAGTGTAGCATTAGGTGCAAGAGATGAACATACCCTCAAAGCATTTTTAGAAGCAGAAGCCTATGAAGGGCCATCATTAATCATTGCTTACAGTCACTGTATCGCTCACGGAATAGATATGACAACAGCAATGAGCAATCAAAAAGCCTTAGTAGAATCGGGAAGATGGTTGTTGTATCGTTACAATCCCGATTTAGTTAAACAAGGTAAAAATCCCTTGCAATTAGATATGCGTCAACCGAAAAATTCCCCAGAAGAATCGATGTATAGAGAAAATCGATTCAAAATGTTGAAGAAGAGTAAACCCGAAATTGCCAAACAATTAATGGAAGAAGCACAAGTAGAAGTAAATCAGCGTTGGAAGATGTATGAATATTTAGCAGCGAGGAAAGTAGATATAGAAGAATAATAAGAAGGATTCAGAAATCAGAATCGAGCAGTCAGAATACCCCATATCTAAAGTCAGGGGTTTCCTTCCAAGGAAAATTTTCTTTGTCTCCACGATTAAAACGTTCTGCTTTAAACGACGAAACATCCGCCAGTCGCACTGATTCCTGAATTCTTTTTCAGTAAAATCAATTTTGTTTTATATTTTGTAGGATGCTGTTAGTAGGAGAATACGGCATCATTTTTTTTGTTGAAAAATGAAAAATATTAATTTATTTAAATACCTAAAAATAGAAAATAAAATAAACATTTAAAATTATATTTTTAACTTTAACTTAAAATAATTTTAACTTTTTTAAGATAATTAATTTAAAATTACAAACTCCGATCTCTAACTGATAAGTATTTATTTCTAAAAATATTGATTTATCTACGAAAGCGAATAAAAATATTGTATCTTTTTTACTTTAACTAATAGCTTATATGTATTTAAATTGGTATTGGCAAAAGATAAGTGTACTTAAAAACTTTTAAATAGCTTGTACTTGGAAACGTCTTTGAAATTGAAACATTAACCCTTGTCTCAATTCTATATTTAATCTCAAAGCTCATAATCCATGAATTGAGAATGCAAGATGTTTACGCACCAAGGTTTTTGCCGTCTTATTACCAATCTCGACAGATTGTGTATTTCATTCTCCCAATAGATATTAAAAGGAATATTTCATGATCAAGAACGTCTTAGCCTTAGTATTGGTATTATGTCTAACCTTAGTTGGCTGTAGTCAGCCAAGTACAGCAACCGATCCTACCACTCCCGATACAACCCAAACCACCGAAACCACCGAAACCACTCCCGATCCCGCACTCTTATGTCAAGCTGCAATTGATGAAGCTAAATCTGACATCGCGGATGTTCCTGGTATCGTTTTTAATGAATCTAAGGAATCAGATATCAGCAATTTGTACGAGGATGCACCAAAAGAACGTTTAGAACAATATCAGTATACTCTTGGTGGATCTGGTGGTAGAAATATTTTGAATTATTCGCCAAAATTAATGACTGAAGTTACCATAAAGATTGTCAATAATTGCAGTCAAATTGGTTCTGTCAAATTTGAACTAAGTGAAGCTGACGAGCGAGTTGCTAATCATAAACTAGTTTATGGTTTGATTGATGGTTCCGTCAAAGAATTTGAATGTGTTTCACCATCTGAAGAAACATCTAAATTGAAGTGGGGACAAGCTTCCTGTTAGTATTATCTAACTATAAAAGGGAGCATCTTAACTGTTTAATAGACATGTCTCAATGAAAATTGAGAAACCCGGTTTTTTGAAAAAATCGGGTTTTTTGATTCCTCAAAATCTGTAGATAGGGAGATTTAAATTAAATATTTCTACCCATATGGGTACTCAATTTGCTCAGCAATATCTACAATCATTTCCGTTAAGCTTGAATATATAAATCTCGGTTCCCAATCATAATTTTCTGATAAATCCGTATAGTTAATTTGAATAATTGGGACAGTTTTGCGTTGCACAGAATCTCCTCGAATTGCAACCAGACACTCTTCATAGTGACTGATAGGAAGCCACGCAGAATAATAGCGAAATTCCTCCCTTACTTCGCTATAAAATATTATTGCTTGCCAAATATTAAAGATTCGACCAAAATTATTATCTAAACCATCACTAAATTGGTAAAATTGATAGAATTCTTCTGATAGTTTAAAGTTTGTGTCATAGTAATAATGCGAATATTCATCAATCTGCTTAGTTGTAACTCCCGGTTTGATAGCATTAGGAGACAATTGTGCAATTCGATTAAGAGCTTCTAATAACGGCGACATAACATTTATTTAAAACTGTAGCCTAAATGTTGGGTTACGGTGCATATTTATCTCTAGTAAATCATTAAATAATCCTGCACCTTTAAACCAATTTACTGCTGCGACATAATAATTTAAGCAACAGCAAAATCAGTATCGTTACGTACTTCCGGAGGATGAAATGCCAGAACAATATCACTTTGAGGAACACCAGAATTAACTAAAGCATTAGCAACTCCTTCTTCCATCCAATCTTCTTCTATCCAAATTTTGTGATTTTTAATCTGAATATGAACTGTAATTCCTTAAACTCGCTCTTTTTTATTCCAGCCTACTTGAAACCAAAGATATTGGTTATGTTCATCGTCAAAGGCTAAAATTGCTTCTACCTCTGGTGTAGGTGGATTATTTGCTAATTGGTCGTATTCTGTCAAAATGTCTTTAATTAAAGTACGGTAGTGGGCTATTTTATCCATTGTGTAACTACCTCATTTGCAATATCTACAATCACTAAATACATTTTATTTTGTTGAACAATAAATTGAGTTGCTTTTCGTTGAAAAAAGTTTATGTAAGTACGCTCATTAATTGCTAAGTATAAATCATAATCAGGAACTGTTTCTGCTAATAAGTTCCGGTAGATTTTTTGATGTTACTTTGATTGAAGAAAACACAGGAACATTTTGATGTTTATATTATCTCTCGAAATTAACCCATCGCCCCATTATCCCCCCTTCCCGTAAAAACCTTTATTAATTAACCATAACTCTTGTCTCGACATCGCACTGCTACGTCTCTAAATCATTTATTCTTTGATGATGGGTACTTCTATAACTTGATCAAAACCATGCTAAAAGTATTTGCAGACAGGGGTGGAACTTTTACCGATATCGTAGCGGTTACTAACAATCAATCTATAATTAACCAACTTACCTCAAACCAACGCTTTTTAATTGTTCCTCTTCCCGATCGACAATGGGTAATCGTTTATAAGTTACTTTCCTCTAATCCCGAATGCTATCAAGATGCAGCTATTCAAGGTATTCGCGATATCATGGGAATTGCAGCGAATCAACCGATTCCTCCCGAAGAAATCGAAGTAGTAAAAATGGGTACTACTGTCGCCACAAATGCATTATTGGAAAGAAAGGGCGATCGCGTTTTACTTCTCATTACTAAGGGATTCAAAGATGCTTTACGCATTGGTTATCAAAATCGTCCCGATATTTTTGCCCGTCACATTGTTTTACCAACTATGCTTTACGAAGAAGTAGTTGAAGTCAATGAGCGTTACGATGCTAAGGGTAATGAATTAATCCCGGTAGATATTGAACAAGTAAGAAATGTTTTACAAGCAGTTTACAATCGGGGAATTCGTAGTTGTGCGATCGCCTTAATGCACAGTTACAATTATCCGCAACACGAGGAACAAGTAGCTAAAATTGCTCAATCAGTCGGATTTACGCAGATATCTGTATCTCATCAAGTTAGTCCGCTGATGAAATTAGTTAGTCGGGGAGATACAACAGTTGTTGATGCGTATTTAACCCCTATTTTACGTCGTTATGTTGACTCTGTAGCTAGTCAATTACCCGGTGTTAAATTAATGTTTATGAAGTCCGATGGGGGTTTAATAAATGCTCAACAATTCCAAGGTAAGGATAGCATTTTAAGCGGCCCGGCTGGGGGTATTGTTGGTGCGGTACAAACTAGTTTAAGGGGTGGAAATGATTCTATAATTACTTTTGATATGGGTGGAACTAGTACCGATGTTGCCCATTTTAAGGGGGAATACGAGCGACAGTTAGAAAACGAAATTGCTGGAGCGCGGATGCGAGTTCCCGTTTTGGCAATACATACGATTGCTGCCGGTGGCGGTTCTATTTTATCCTTTGATGGTTCTAGTTATCGTGTGGGGCCTGAATCTGCCGGTTCAAATCCTGGCCCAGCTTGTTACCGTCGTGGAGGTAAATTAGCGGTGACTGATGCTAATGTCATGTTGGGTAAAATTCACCCCCAATATTTCCCTGCGGTGTTTGGTAAGGATGGGAATTTACCTCTGGATAAAGATGTTGTTATTCAAAAATTTATACAGCTAGCGCGGGATATCGAAACTGCTACTGGAGATCGTCGTACACCACAACAAGTCGCCGCTGGTTTTATTGCGATCGCTGTGGAAAGTATGGCGAATGCGATTAAGAAGATAAGTCTGCAACGGGGTTATGATGTTACCAATTATGTACTTTGTTGTTTTGGTGGTGCGGGAGCGCAGGTTGCTTGTTTAATTGCCGAGACTTTGGGGATGAAGAAGATTTTTCTACATCCTTATGCGGGGGTACTTTCTGCTTATGGTATGGGTTTGGCTGATGTGAGGGCTATAAGGGAGGCGGGTGTGGAGAAGGTTTTGGATGGTGAGTTGGTGGGGGAGTTGCAGGGGTTGATGGAGGAGTTGGAGATGAGAGGGAGGGGTGAGTTAATTTTTGAAACGCAGAGGAGCGCTGAGGTAAACGCGGAGGAGCGCGAAGAGGTGGTGAGGAAGGTTAATTTGAAGTATGAGGGGACTAATTCTATTTTGGCGGTGGATTTTAATGTCAATGTGGTGGTGATGCGGCGGGAGTTTGAGCAGGAGCATGAGTTGAGATATGGTTTTGTTCAAGGGGAGAAGGGTTTGATTGTGGAGTCGGTTTCGGTGGAAGTTATTCAGATGATGGATACTCCGGAGGAGGCTTTGATTACTCGCAGTCGCGAGTTGGATGAGTTTCCGGTTGCTGTGGAAACGGTGAGAATGTTTAGTGATGATAAGTGGTATTGTGCGCCGGTTTATCGAAGGGAAGATTTACAACCGGGGGATGTTATTAAGGGTGCTGCGATTATTGTGGAGAAGATTAGCACGATTGTTGTTGAGCCGAATTGGGAAGCGATGTTAACTGAGCGCAATCATTTGCAGTTATCAGTTATCAAGGAGCAGCCAGCAGTTGCCGCAAACGGATTTCTATAGGTTTTTGAGGTGCGTGACGCTACAAGTTTTATGGTAGTACAATATTTCTAGAATATTTACCGGCAGAAAACCCGGTTTCTGTAAATTATTCATCAATATTCGTTGTGCGATGAGCTAGAAACCGGGTTAAAATTCATAACTTGCCAATTTCGGGCTATTTCATCAAGGAAACGCTCAAAATTTGCCTTGCTCTAAACTCAATATCCAGAGACTGTAGCTAACAGAAATCAATTAACTCATGAGTATCCGGTATTTATGACTTTTTAGCCGTAATTTTTAACTCAAGCTTTTTTTTGGCATATAGTCGCAACAATTAAATGCTTCTAGGCTCATTACTAATGTAGGTTGTACCGCACAGGGAAGCTCTTGATTGTTAGCAAAAAATCGACATGTATGACAGGGAATAGCAGACAAACGCTTGAGAGTAGCAACTTTGTTATATAAATTTTTACGATGTTTGACTTGTTTGATAAAAATGAATGCCAAAATGATGACAAAAGCCACGGGAAGGGCTGCTAAACCAATTTGGATTATTGTCACTTCGCTATTTGGTTGAATATTTGGCGATATTTCGCGATTGCTTCGTTGAGTGATAATTTCTGTTTCAAGTGACATTTTGATTTCAAGGTAAATGTAGCTTTATGAAATATTAATTGATTTATCTCTCCATAAATTTAATAGTTTAATGATTTTTTTATAATGAACATCATATTAACTGTACAATTTCATCAAAATTAAAATTAAAACTTAAAATATATTATTCAAGCCTGTTGTTGCATTGTGAGTCTTTGTTACTACACTAAAATTCTCATAATAATGCGTTATTTAAAAATATAAGTTTTTTGTGAACTTTGCGTAATTACTGAGAAAGGAAATGTAATTATAAATACTACATAGTCTTTTACCCAAAAAAGTAACAGTGAAACAACTACCATCCGAAAATCATGAATTACAAGTAGAAGTTGAACAGCTTTCCAATATTGCTGAAAATGCAGAAATTGATAGCGAAATGCAAGCTAGAATACAAAGTTTGCTAGAGAATATTAAAACTAGCCTGCAACAGCAACAATTAAGTATAGAAATGCAACGAGAGCTTGCTAAATTGTTGAGTTTAATATCAAAATTAGACGATCGCAATCCTCAGCAAATAGAAATTTTAGATTTAGCGATTTCTATTCTGCTGGAAAGTAAAGAAGATACTACTAAAAACTTTCAAAACTCAAATTTACCGAATCACTTATCCGACAAAAATTCTCGAAACCTAGTATTTATTCAAGAAGCGCGACGACAAATAGCAATTCAATCGCGAGAATATCCCCATCCTTTCAGCGCGATTATTAAAGGTACTGGAGGTGCTTACAATAGATTAATTTCAGGTTTGAGTTGGTTTTTTCTTGTGTTTGTAGTTTGTCCGCTTTTAGGAGTAGGTTTAACATTCGTTGCCTTAAATATTCTTGGTGGAAGACAACAAGCTGCTAACGAAAATCGTATTGAAAAACTTGAAGTTAAATTAGAGAATAAAGAGAAACAACTGAAAACAACTAGTGAAATTCGCAATTCTCTTCAAGTTAGGCTTGAAAAAGTAAATCGGGAACTTGAAAAAGTTAATCTTCAACCAAAAGCAATGGCTTTCTCAACAGAGCAAAACGCTGCTGATTCTATTAATAATCAGCCACCTGTCAGTATAGACGAAGTTCAAAATAAAGTTGATAATCTCAAAGATAATATAGATAACGAATTAAATTCTATTGCCGAACAAGAAAAGAACGAAAATAATATTGAAGAGCTTATTTCAGATATAGAAGAAAGCAAATTAACTTCTTTTACGAAATGGTTTGTTAAATCAGATTTTTTCTTCATCTCCTTAGCAGTTTCCATGGGTGCTTTAGGAAGTGCAGTCAGCATTATTGTGCGTGCAAATAAATTTATCGAACAATCTAAAGAAGGGCAATATGACTTATTTTTTACTGGCTTTTTCCGTCCAATTGTTGGTATGTCATTTGCGATTTTTGCAGTAGCATTGATTGAATCTGGAGTATTCTCTGGTATTTTCACAATAGCCAAACAGGAAAACCGTAACGTTTATCTTTATATGGCGATCGCATTTATTGCAGGATTTAGCGAAAGACTTGTAGAAGATGTAGTTTTACGAACAGAAGACAGGTTAACAGGTTATTCTTCGCGCTCAAATAAACCAGAAAAATAATCTAATTTCTAATGAAGGCATTCACAGATGGAGGAGATTGTAGATTAAAAATTACTTAGATTTTTGAAAAATATCCCCTACTCTAAATTATAAACTCTTAATTATTGATGTAGAGACTTTGAAAACTAGATTCTACATCAATAATTATTTGACAAATTGGCCTTACTATAAAGTATTTAACTTCTAATTATGGTCTGCAATGAAGTTGTTTGTCGTTTTTCCTCAGTATTAGAGATAATTCCTTGTACAGTCAAAACTGAGCAAGGAGCATGATGAAGCACATAATTACTAACACTACCCATTAAAAGTTCATTTATCCCCCGACGGCCCCGACGACCAATTACAATAAGATCAGCCTGCCAATTTCGAGCCATATCGCAAATAATTCTAGATGGCTCGCCAACATTTTGAGAAAATTCGGCCTTAATTCCTAATCTTGTAGCTTCTTCGCACAACCAACGCAACCAATTGAGTCTATTATTTTTCAGTTTTTCCCACTCACTGGCATATTTACTATTATTTCCTTGCAATTCTGGATAAAGAATATTTGGCTGTAAAAACAAAGGATCGATATATTGCTCATCAAGTGGAGATAAAATGTGTAGCAACATTAAATTACTATCTGTTGCTTTTGCTAAAAATACAGCTTCATCAAACACTTGCTGACTCCGATTTGAATTATCGATTGCAACAAGAATTCTGTTAAACATGATATTTATCCTCAACTAATTGCCGCCAAAGGGAACAGTAACTCGGGCTGGGTTATGTCTTTCTTATAGTCAAACAATATGAGGATTTTGTGAGTATTAAGTTATATTTAGCTAAAAGCTAGATTTGTTTAAGATTTGTATTCAGTAGTTATAAATTCCACATTTTACTCACAAGTTTCTCACATTTGTTTTCTATCCTAAAAGAATAACTATTCATCTACTTGTTTCCCCTAATTGTTTTATCTTCCCGAGACAATCACCTGTGAATTAATAGAGGTTTAAAAAATAATTATGAATTACTGTCCCTGCTGTAGAGATAAACTTTTACCTCACATTAGCAATAATCATGTTTACTGGTTTTGTCCAAGTTGCTGGCAAGAAATGCCTGTATGCCCTTTACCAAGTTATCATTCCTTCACGGAAGAAATATCGGAAAAAATAGCTAAGATACATCAAGAAAGAGAAAAATCAAGTCTTATTAGTTGTTAATCTCCCACTGATTCTTCCTGACTTGCTCTTATCCAAGCTTAATATTTAAATCAATCCAATACTGCAATAACAAAATTTTTTTGATTCAGTTTTGAGATAATTAACAGACTTGCATTTCTACCACTCTCTGATTTTTTTAGGGAGTGGCTTATTTTTTTATTTGAACAAGTATAAATAATAGTTTATATTTGTAAAGTAAATCAAAGCATACTTTACTTTATATTTTACTATCGACAGGATCGCTGTTATTGGCACTTTTTTCTGTTATCTGTTACCCGTGCTGTATAACAGAATGTAATATTATGTCCGGTTAAACACTTATCATATATAGGAATCCGTTTTTATTTTTGGAAGGCGCAGCGTGGCGTAGCCATAATTATTCGTGTGGGTAGGCAAGAGTCATTCATGCGCTTAGGCAAAAGGTTTCTAGGAGATTAAAGGGTACCAATAAGCGTTTCAATTTTCAAGTAGAATTCCTATATGAGTAATGAGTAATAGCATTTTACGTTCGACTATATAATAAGTCATTAGCCGGACTTTATATAAATTAACTTCCTACTCACGGGCACCCTTCACTACTCCCTTGCGATCGCGATAATTTTTCCCAGCTACCTATTCATATATTTAAAACCGGTTACCAAATAATAAAGGTGACTAGTTAATAGCCACCCTTCGCATCATATTTCGATTCAATTGCTGTTGTTTAATCAAAATTTAAGATCGAAGTTCACAATTCTTGTTAAATTACGCTACAATACCTAACATATGCACACAATAGTTAAATTGTCAACTATCGTTCAACAGTTGACCTGTAACGGGTGTTCAGGCTACAGAATCCTTTCTAGCGGTGTGTAATTTTTTCGGCGCACTGATTGAAACGACTTTAGAATCGGTTTCTAAATTTTCGATATCTTTCGAGGTAACAGTTGCCGTAAACAAATTATCCGAAATATGACCTCTTAATTTAAGACCAGGGGGTACGTACCCAGGCTCTGCAACTTTTACAGTTACTCCAAAAATATTGTCGCTTTCTAATTGTTGCGATTGTGCTATTTCGGAGCCGTGTTCTTTCTTATTGCAGTGGTGCATCGTACTTTTTTTTACACGCACTGGTTTACCGGCTATGTAAAGCATAAGTACCATTCCTTATTAATCATAGACTGTATTTTATAAATCAACTAAGCGATCATTTGATTGATTTGATCGTTGATTTAATATTATATTCTATCCCTTGATATTATCACATCGCCCGTATGTTGGAAATAAGGGTATTAATATCTATGGGGCCGTGACCATAACGCAATCTTTGTAAAGGCTCTTCCGGAGGATTATTTTCAGCGCTTTGGATTAAGAGATCGCGAATTTGATTAATATCTAAATTAATATTACGAGCCTTAGCTTCACTTAGCATCAAAGCTATTATTCCAGTGACAACGGGTGCAGACATACTGGTGCCTGATTTTCGATAAGATTTAGTTAGTGTAAGTGAAGATGCCGCCCATATATTTTGTCCAGGAGCGATAAAATCGGGTTTTTGTCTTTCGTCGCGAGTTGGGCCAGAACTAGAAAAGTATGATAAAGGTTGGTTAGGTTTTGTGGGGTTATAAGAACCAACCATAATTGTATTCTGTCCGCAGCCGATGGAGTTAACGGTATGGGTATTATCATGAGGAGGGACAAAGCTAGTTTGAGAACCATCTTCACGTTCTATCCAAGCGTGAAAATTACCATTACTTACTTCAACTCCATGAAGTCGTAAAGTCCAAACGCCTCCGGGGAGTCGGGATTCCATAAAAACACCAATCATATTATCGCCGTTGTTAGGGTCGCAAAAACGGTGAGATAAGTAAATTACGGTGTTATCATCTTCATCTACAATTTCTCCATTTTCACCTAATTCCATACTTACGAGGGTTTCGCTACCGGGAGGAATGATTTCCAAACGGAATTTATCTAAGGCATCATACCAAAGTTCGATCGCTTTATACTGTCTGTGCCCTCTAGGAATATCCCAATGCAAATCGGTAAAACCATTTTGTGGGACCTTACCGGAAGCATGAATTCCCTTATAATAGGAATTTCCCACCGCAATAACTACCGCTCGATTCGGCTTTTCGGCGACTAAAGCATCTATACCTTGTTCCACCAAAGCAGTGCCATCGTGGGGGCCACCATGTAAGGCTAAACTAATATTGATAACACAAGGGCGTTCGTCAGCAATTTCAAAGATAAAATCTACCGCTTCTACAAGTTCAGTAGTATCACCTAAAGAATTGTCTACAGCCGAACCACCATCGGTTAAAACTGCTTCTACAGCACCATTGGAAAAGTGTACAAATACGATATCGGCATCAGGAGCAATACCTGGATTTCCGGTACCATTTCCATTTCCCGCAGCTATATCCATTACATGGGTACCGTGAGCGAGTTTTCCGGGATAGTAACCCAAAGCTAAATAAGGATCCTCTGCTTGTAGAGCTTGGTTTATTTCAGCGCTGCGATAAACTTTTCCATAACCAAAAGGGCTATCGGGTGTCGAGGAGCCATCTTGATCCCATAAAGCCATTATTCTGGTAGTTCCATCTGGATGACGAAAATTCTGGTGAGCAAAATCGCAACCTACATCAATAATTCCTACAACTGCATTTTGTCCTTGTTGTTCTGTAGAATTCGCTGTTACCTTATTAGAACGAATTGATATATCTTCAGATGTATTTTCAAGGGTTAATTGTAAACTTTGTGATGCCTGCAAACTGACGACGCAAGGGGAAGTACGTACATGCTGCAATCGCGACACGGGGACTCTCGCAGTGACAATAACTTCCCCATTTTCCGTAGTGCCAATCTGAGTACCTTCCCGTACTTCACTCATCGTGAGCCATGCTTCAATATCATTCACCTTAGCAATTACTGCAACTTCTCCCACCTCGGTTGAAGCTGTGGGTGGAGTAGTCAATCCATGACGACGGCGTTG
>JBCCSG010000180.1:0-14027 GCA_039200565.1 Cyanobacteria bacterium P01_D01_bin.50
ACCATTGAGGTATAAGCTTAAACATTCTTTTTTTATTTCATCTGAGTATCCTTTTGGTGGATTATATACATCTATAAACTGACGACCACAACTAAGACATTTGTAGTTTTGTTTACCTCTTCGCTTGCCATTTTTCTGAATATTAGTAGACTCGCAGTATCGACATTGCATAGTAGAACACCTTAACCCCTCCCTACATTATGCAACGCCAAAATAATGTTATCCGCTTCTTGAAAATCAATACAAACGGTTTTATAATCTCTACCTTGTGTATAAGCAATAATCCGATAGAGTAAAGAACTTTTACCCATTTTCTTCGGCGCTTTGATGCGAATTACACATCCGGGTTTGTGAATTTCTTTGATTGCAAGTTCTTCAACTGGTGGACGTTCAATATATAAAGGAGAATTTAAAGGAACTGGCGTGTTAGGAAATTTGATCTCAGCTAAAGGTATTTTCTCCAACGATTGCGGTTTTTGTCTGAATAGACCATCATGAGTAGCAGTCACTAAAGTATCATTTAATACATTACAAGATAATGGCTGTAACTGTGCAATTTGATTACTTTTATCCTTATAAATTGACTGATAATTCCTCAAGACTAATTGAAGATTTTTTTTCGTTACTTTTTATCCTAGAACTTCAGAAAGATTATGCCATAGCCTAGAACCAACCTCCTTAAAGTAATTTCTACGATAACCAGAACCATCTGCCATTTCAGTATAGCCTTTGTCATCCCAGGTATAACAGAATATCTGTCGTTCTATAGGACTGAGTTGGCGACATAGCACTTGTGATTCTACAATTTTCAATGCTTCATCAGCATTCATACTAAAATTTTGAAGATCGTGACTTTTTCTATTTATTTTAATTCTTATCAGATGCATTCATCAATCATCAATTAGATATATTTAGTCAGATGCTAGGGAAGTTTTCTTGGTAATAAAAATTTATAAAAACAGAAGGGTAAAATTGTATATTTACAGATTACTTTCTTCAAATAAATTTTAATAATAAATATAACTAATTATTAAAAAAATCTAGTTTCTCTGGATATAGTATGCTATATGTATTGCTCGAAAGCTTGAAATTCACGAAGGGGACAATTGGTTAAGGATAACTTAACTCGATCGTAAATATTGAGTAACCTCTAATGCTTTATGGCATAATCAAGCAATACAACACCATTTTCATAAATTTTGCTATCTCTAAGTTCTAAAAGAGTTTGATTGATCGCTTCACCGAAAAGCGGAATACCAGAACCCATTACAAACGGATTTACCTTCAAGCTGATTTCATCAATCAAATTTTCAGTAAATAGCATTGTTGCTAAATTTGCACCACCGCAAAGGTAAATACTTTTACCAGCTTTATTCTTCAGACTCTTCACTAACGCAATCGCATTCTCGGAAACAAGCTTTACTTGATCGTCCGGACTTTCTTTCATTGTACGTGAAAATACGTAGCTTTCCATCATTGGATAGGGATTAGTCTTACCTTCTCTTAAGCCTACCTCATAAGTTTTGCGTCCCATTAGAACGGTATCAAACAATTGTAAAGACTCAATATAATCATTTACAACTTCACCGTCCAAGATAAAATCATTAAATGAGCCGTTTTTCTTAGCAATAAATCCATCAACGCTGCAAGCAACGTAATATTTTAGTGTTCGCATATTCAAGCCCCATTACGTTGCAGTAATATCAAATCCGGCTAATTACTTGTTATTATAACCCAAAGTTATAAGCCCCAAGAGCATGGGAAGAGTTTACGCCGTAATGCGTGCGGCTGATCGTAATTCCTTATCACCTATTACTCATTACTCATTACTCATTACTTATTACTTATTACTCATTACTCATTACTCATTTTAATCAGGAAAAGCTAAACCAGTCCTGGGGTCGCGGATGTATAATCCTAAAGTCAGACTTTTTATAACTTCGTCCCATACGGGTATTAATTGTTCTGCTTGGTCAGCCCAAAAATCAAATGTAATTAAACACTGAATATTTGAGCCTAAGCCAATACAAGTACGGGAAAAGGCTTCCCGTGGTTCTTCTTGAGTATCGATAAACTTCATTTGCAGCCAGACTATGCGAGCAGTTTGGCGTTTAACAGTAATTATTTCGCCAATTTCAAAAGGGTTTCGACTATCGTCTCCAATTACCTTCTTCAAAGTACGTTTGAGCGGAAACAAACTCCAGTCTCTAGATGGTAAATGATTGTAGGATACTTCCAGACTGCAATCATCAAGTGGTGGTTTTCGATCGCTAAATTTAAATGAATTCTCTTTCGGTTCAAAATGCCAATTGTGAGGAACATTGAAGCGAACAGCACCTCTACCTGCGACAAATATCTGATACTCTGATGGAGAATCCCAATTATGATCTGATTTTAGTTCAAGCGTTTCTTTTATCCACCTAAGATTACTTTTTTTACGCTTTGCCATAGTCTAAGTCCGCAAATTAATTAAGGCACTTATCTATAGTCAATAGTAACCCAAGTACTGCCATTAGAGCACATTTTGATGAAAGCCAAATCTCTAACAACAGACAGAAATTATGCCTTAGAGTCAATTTATAAACTTTAGTAAAGCTTTGGCACGGATTATTTAAAGCAACTTCCTATTTAGAAGCAATCTCTTCACAGGTTGCACTATGGAAATATAAATCAAGTGGAAGTTTCTCAAAAACCGAATAATATCAAGTCCGGCTAATTAATTATTATATAACCCGGAGCAATAAGCCCCAAGAACATGCCCAACGCGCGAGCGTAATTTTTTATTATATCATGTCCGGTTAAACAGTTATCATATGTGTGGGGCTTAAGTAACAAGTAAGAAGTAATAAGTAATAAGTAATAAGTAATAAGTAAGAATTAATAATAATGGTGGACTTGGAAGCGCAATATTATTAATAAGGTTATATCGTAAGTAATTAACCGGACTTGATATTACTCATTACTCATTACTCATTACTCGGCTACTCAATTACTAACTAACGACAAAAACATGCACTCCCAAACCAAACGTGGTTGTGCATAACAAAGTAAAGCTTTACGAGTTTTTTCAAGCTGTTGAATAATATTTGGTTGTCGCCAAGTTTGCCAATATAATTGTTGCAAATAATCAACCAACCATAACTGTGATTCGTTGTCTAAAGCTTGATCAACTTGTTTCGCTAATTCTAATGCTGAGCGGTATGTTTTAGGTGGTTGAGTACAGGAATTTAATAACTCTTGAGGAATATTTTGCATTTGTTTATAAGCTTCAATTGCTTTACCAGGACTCCCTGCTGCTATACTCAATACGGTGGGGTGATTCAGTATTTCGCAATGTCCCGATAATGTAAGAACTTGGGACATTGCATCTGTATCTAAGCGATAAAAAGGAATTTTTTGACAGCGGGAAACTAATGTTGTCAAAATAGAATCGGGTGTTGGTGCAATCAAAATTAATGTTGCTTTTCCCGGCTCTTCTAAAGTTTTTAGTAAAGCATTTGCTGCGGATTCCGCCATTGTTTCGGTTTGTTCGACAACTATTATATTTCTCGGTGCCTCTATTGGTGGACGACTGAGAAATTCAGTTATTTCGCGAACTTGTTCTAAACGAATTATAGGTGGTGCTTTGCGCTTTAATCCTTTTTCTATAGCTTCGCGAACACTAAGTAATTTTCCTTGATGTTGGTAAGTTGGTTTTACCCAAAGTAAATCGGGATGATTTCCTTTTTCTAATTTGCTTCTGACAATGGCAATGTCTCGATTATTTTGAGTAAACAGTAGTTCTAAAAAGCATCGCGCAGTTAAACTTCGTCCCACGCCAGAAGAACCTACAAACAGATATGCTGTTGCAATTCTATCTTTTGCAACAGCTTGTTTAAGTAATTCTACTGCTTGTGTTTGTCCTATTACTGGTGCGAAGGAATCCATTTTCAATGAACAATTAACTACTAATAACTAATCACTAAAAATTTTCCATTCTTGTAGTTTAGAAGTTAATATTTGCTGAATTTGCTTTTGTACCTCTTCTTTATTCAAGTTAGCCTCTATCTGCATAATTCGCTGTGGGTAGGTGCGTTGTAATTCTTTGTAGCCTTTTTGAACGCGACGATGAAACTCTATTTTCTCTTGTTCTATTCGATCTGCTATGTCCCCATTTTTTCGTTTCCGCGCCATACCTAATTCAACATCTAAGTCTAGCCATAGCGTTAAATCGCTTTTTAACCCCAATGTAGCTATAGAATTCAGCTGGTTAATCAAATTCATGTCTAAATTGCGACCATACCCTTGGTAAGCAATTGTCGAATCAATATAGCGATCGCACAATATAATTTTTCCCGACTTCAAGTTTGGAAGTAGCTCTTGTTCTACGTGTTGACTACGATCTGCCGCGTACAATAGTAATTCGGTGGTGGCAGTTATTGCTTGGTTTTTACTATTTTCCAGCAATAGGTCGCGAAGATTCAATCCTAATTGAGTTCCCCCTGGTTCGCGAGTCGTGAGTGCGGATACACCTCGGCTTTGCAGCCATTCGCCACAAAGCTGCATTTGCGTAGTTTTACCGCAACCTTCTACCCCTTCAAAGACAACTAATTTACCATTCATGACTTTTGAATCTACTGCCGCCAACCTTTTACAATATCATCGTTTAGCCAACCTAAAACTTTTATAATTAACTTTCTTGAAGTGAAGAGGAAGGGAAAAATAGTTTTTCTCAAATTTTACAATATCCCTTCCTCTTCCGAGGTTAAAGATACTGTGCTAAAGTTTTAGTCAAGGTTGTTTTTGGTACTGCACCCACAACCGTATCCACTTGCCGACCGCCTTTGAAAACTATCAGCGTAGGAATGCTGCGAATACCGTAATGACTCGCAACAGTGGGATTTTGGTCTGTGTTTAGTTTCACCACTTTTACTTGTCCATCGTATTCCCCAGCAACTTCGTCTACCACTGGAGCTACCATCCGACAAGGGCCGCACCAAGGAGCCCAAAAGTCTACCAGCACCGGTACTTCGCTTTCGAGGACTTCTTGCTTAAAGGTGGCTTCTGTCACATTCGTAATGGATGACATTTTTGTCCTCCTCTTAATATATTATTTCTATAATTCGATAAAATCGAATAATTAAAATATAGACCTTTTTAAGACAACCTGCAACAATGAGATTTCTTTATCATCCGGAGCGAAAAAATATATCTTTAGCAGGAGTGCTTTATGCCCTAGGAGATCCTGTAAGATTAGAGATTGTGCGACAGTTAGCAATGAAGAAGGAGCAATGCTGTGGCGACTTTGATTTTGCGATCGCCAAATCAACAATGTCCAACCACTTTAAGATTTTGCGAGAATCGGGAGTAGTATCAACTCGTAAAGAAGGAACCCAACACATCAACACTTTGCGAAGGGAAGATTTAAAGGAATTGTTTCCAGGATTATTGGATGCTGTATTGAATTCAGCGCAACCAATTACTACCTCTAATGGAGTAGTTGTCAAGCAAACTGTTTAAAAAGGGGGGATGGGGCATTGGGCATAATTATATTACTGCTGAGTTTTAAGTCTTAACTCTGTTGTTCTTGACTCCTAAATCTTAATTTTTTCCGATTGAGCCGGTAAAATCGCTCAATCCTAATTTTGCATTTTTAAAATTAGCGTTTGTTAAGTCGGAAGCTCGGAAGGATGTTACTGAATAAGTCGTAATTTTTTTGATGCTATAGCATAGAGCAATTAGTGTTAATCCAATGTAAATTAATGATAGAAAACTTAAACAAAATCCCCAAATTAGATTTTGAGTGCTTAGGAAAGCAATTGCTCTTGTTCCTATTAAGAAAGCAAATCCGTAGCTAGCCACTGTGCCCGATACGGATAAAATAATTGGTATGAATCCTTTCTCAAAATAAAAGCTGGTTACTGCCATTATTAATGCTCCTATGACAGCAGATGCAATTGCTACTTGTGGGTTTTTTCCGCCAGCGGCAGTTCCACCATAGAAAAATCCTAAAATTGCTCCTGAAGTGGCACCGGAAAGGATAATAGCTATTTGTTTTAAGAAGGATTTGTCCCGAGCAGCCCCCATTGTTACACAAGTGATTCCAGCCAGTCCTAAACTTATAGATAAAGCTAGGGCATAACTCCAAATTGGACTTTGAGGAGTTCTTTCTATGACTCCAAATATCATTTGACTAACCGCATGAAATACAATGATAATTGTGATGGATGTAATAGATATTAGAAAGGCAAATATTTGAGGAGTTTGACCTGCTTTAGCACAATTAAAATTGGCTTCTCGTAATGAACTATTACTAAAATCGCATCCACGAATATCAGAAAAACTAAAGTTTGCACCATTAAGGTTTAGACCTTTAAAAGAACGGTTTTGCAAATTTTGCTTAGTAAAGTTAATATTTTGATTATTCATATATACAATTATCAAATATCAATGTTCAATTCTCGAAACCAAGAATTGTTTAAGAGATTTATCCTGGCAACAGTCACAGTATTCTTATTATTACCATTAATAGTTTATAGCTGGTGGTGTTTTTCCCGTCCATCTCAAACTAATTACAAACAAAAATTATTTAAAGGTATTGTTTACAAACGTAATTTTAATTTGACAGCGCGTCCAGTATTGGTTCATATTGTAACTGTTGATTTATCCGTGTCAGGAGTAAAAGTGCTAGTAACTCCACCGCAATCTACTGGTAAAGCCAATACAACCTTAGCGCGGACTACTTCACAATTTTTGCAAGAATTCAAACTACAATTAGCTGTAAATGCTAATTATTTTTATCCTTTTCACGAAAATACCCCTTGGGATTATTATCCTCATAGTGGAGATATCACTTCTGTTGTAGGACAAGCAATTTCTAATGGCAAGCATTACTCAAAAGCCCATAGGAAGTGGGGAGTTTTGTGTATTTCGACAAAAGGGCGCGCTAAAATTTTAGATAGTGGAAATTGTCCTCAAAATACTCTGCAAGCTGTGGCGGGTAGGGATGTCTTGATAAAAGACGGTGCTGTAAATTCCAATTTAGATAAAGATAAGCCTTATCCACGAGTTGCAGTTGCGACTAATAAAGCAGAAAATATTCTGTGGCTAATTGTTGTAGATGGGAAACAACCGCTTTACAGCGAAGGCGTGACAATCGCAGAATTAACAAGTATTGCGAGTAAATTGGGTGCATATAAGGCTCTCAATTTAGATGGTGGCGGCTCCACTACATTAGTTATGGCAAAGAATAAAAAACCAAAGCTACTAAATGCACCCAGTCATACTAAATTACCCATGCAAGAGCGTCCAGTTGCGAATCACTTGGGTTTTTATGCTTCGGAGCTGTAACTGAAATATCACCTCATTTAGCAGTTATGGTAAATTCAGCAACTTGAGGCTATTTCGATTGGCTGCGGGGGTATCACAACAGCTTGCGATTTGAAATAAATTAAACGATCATTACAAAGCATCCGCAAAAGCTGCGGTGTAAATAAGCAACAGTTAAACTAGTACCACACAGCAATAGTTAAAGGAGTAATTGAATGATTCAAGAGCGCGATTATACATTAATTATTGATAAAAGCGGTAGTATGTCCACTCCCGATCAAGCTGGTGGTAGAAGTAGATGGGAGATAATGCAAGAATCTACCCTTGCCTTGGCGAGAAAGTGCGAGCAATTCGATCCCGATGGAATGACGGTTTACCTATTTTCCGGAAAATTTAAACGTTACGATGATGTGACTTCAGATAGAGTTGCCCAGATATTTATGGAAAACGATCCTGCGGGTACTACTAATTTAGCAAGTGTACTCAAACATGCAACAGATGATTACTTTAAACGTAAAGGAGCAAGTCAAACTAAGCCCAACGGAGAAACGATTATAGTTGTAACAGATGGTGAGCCAGACGATAGAAAAGCGGTTTTTGAAGTGATTATCAATGCTTCCCGTCAGATGGAAATAGATGAGGAACTGGCTATATCAATTATTCAAGTTGGTTCAGATGCTCAAGCAACAAAATTTCTCAAAGCTTTAGACGATCAAATGGAATCAATTGGTGCAAAGTTTGATATTTGCGACACCATAACTTTGGATGATATGGAGGATATGACTCTTACAGAAATATTAACGAATGCAATTACTGATTAGGCGTTACTGATTTAAAGTATGAATTTAATTTAATACATAAGTGTAACTCTTATAAAGACGTGATATATCACGTCTAAAAATCGCAAATCATACTCGAATTTAGCAACGCCACTGATTAAGTTAATAAATTAATTATAGGAGAATTAATCAATGTTAGATAATCGCGACTATACCCTAATTATTGATAAAAGTGGTAGCATGGCAACCCCCGATCAAAAATCTGGTAGAACTAGATGGGTAGCAGCAGAAGAATCAACTTTTGCTTTAGCAAGTAAATGCGAGCAATTCGATCCAGATGGTATTACAGTTTATACTTTTTCTGGTAGGTTCAAAAGATATGAGAATGTGACATCAAGCAAAGTTACGCAAGTTTTTCGAGAAAACGATCCTTCTGGAACTACTGATTTGGCTGCGGTATTAAAACATGCTACTGATAATTATTTTCAACGAAAAGCTGCCGGTGAAAGCAAGCCGAATGGTGAAACTATTTTAGTTATTACTGATGGGGAACCAGATGATAGAAAAGCAGTTATGAAGGTGATTATCGAAACTTCTCGTCGCATGGATAGGGATGAAGAATTAGGAATTTCTTTTATTCAAGTTGGTACAGATCCAAATGCTACCCGTTTTCTCAAGGTATTGGATGATGAAATGCAAAGCGCTGGAGCCAAGTTTGATATCTGTGACACAATTACAATGGATGAGATGGAAGACTACAGTCTTTCAGAAGTGTTGTTAAATGCAATTATTGATTAGTAATTCTAATTAATAGGAATTAAACAAATGGATTCCATCGATAAGTTGTTGTCGGAACTCAAAGCAGAATATCAGCAATCAGCGAATTCTCAAGAGTCGAAAATAGGGGAAGTTGAGAAAGTTAAGAAAGAAAAGCTTGACTCATCAGTTTTATCTTCCTCTCTTTTTACATCTTCTCCACCAAAAAAAGATGCAATTGATAGTATTTTATCTGAAGTTAAACAAGATTTTGAAGAAAAACAGTTATTAGATGAAAAACAAAAACAACAAGAAATTGAAAATGAACGAATTCAACAAGAAAAACTTAAACAAAAACAAATAGAGGCTTTAAAAAGTAAAGCTCAACAATGGTTAGAGAAATTAGAACCATTATCTCCCGAAGGACTTTGGTTTGACAGCTTTGCTCAAAATTACCCTTCAAAATTAGAAGCGGCTATTGAATATTTACAAGAAAATTAATCTATTAAAAAGGAGTAAGGAGTAATAGCATTTTACTTTTTTATATAACAAGTAATTAGCCGGATTTTATATCACGGGCACCCATAGTATTTTTTTTCTTCTAAGAAAATTCCTGTGGGAACCCTTCACAACAAACTTTAATAAATACAGTCGAATTAATAAATAAACCCGTTATCTCTAAGATACCGGGTTTGTAACATATAAATTTCTGTATCATCAATCAAAAATCAACTTAAAATTAATATAAATTTACGTGTATCGTAAATTCAAAAGTTATTTTTTTGTGATGACTTTATCCAGAAGTAGCTTTAAAAAACTTATTGATTAGATTATTCACAGAACGTTTTAACTGATTTTTACGGTTCCACCTTTGGAAAGCAGCTTCATAATCATCTCCTTTAGTTTGAAAAGTATTCCAACCATCCAAACCTAATAACATCCCCCCGAATATTAGAATATAAAGCGACCAGCTAATACTACCAGCCGTAAAAAAATCCATTAATAGTAAAAACGTATTGACAATAGTATAATTAACTATACGCTTTTTGAATCTTCTTTGGCGGTAGAGGTTGAATTCTTGCCGATGCTGTATTTCCCCTTGCTTTGCTACCCAATTATCCTCTGCTAATTTTAGAGTTTCCGGCGAGATATCCAACTCCCCAGCAATTTCCAAAAGCACCTCGTGGGAAAACTCCTTATTATCGTCAGCTTGATGAGCGATCGCCAACTGCAAAATTTGCTGTACGTCTTCTTGGCTATAACGACGATTAATTTTATCTCCCGAATCCGTCATAATAATAGTCTCTTCTATTACTTTTAATAGAGAATTTATTTCTGAAGCACAGATCACTGCCATTATCTCTAGAGTAACAAATCAATCAAGACACGGAAGCTAATGTATCCATGTTTTAACCAATCCGTCAACCGCTTGCGTTCGTCAAAAGTCAAAAGTATCAAGGTAATAAGTGTTACTCCATCGATAAATAGAGGGGCTTGAAACAAGGAAAATATTTTTATCTTTCCACGGATAAATCCGGGGGCTTGTATCCATTTTATTGTTTGGTCACAAAAATTATCGACAGTTTAGGTATGTAGAGTTATAAAATATAACATGAATTAATGTTAAATGTTTAGAATAAATCTTGACTGTTTTATTATCAATAATATTAATCCCTAATAATTACTTACTATGTAGCGAATGATTTTTTTAATTATATTTTATTTTTTACCAATTCCCATGAATACGATCAGTGTTTAAGCATGGATGATATTAGTCATTTCCCTGAATTGGAATTTCTATTCTAAATTCTGTGCCTTTTCCTGGCTGGGAAAAACATTCTAATTTTCCACCATGCTTTTCTACCACAATTTTATGACTAATTGATAAGCCAAACCCAGTTCCTTTACTTACAGCTTTGGTTGTAAAAAAATCGTTGAATATTTTTTCTTGATTTTGGATGGATATACCAGGACCATTATCTGAAATTAGAATGATAATATTAGAGTTATCAGGATCGTGTTTGGTACTAACTTTAATATAAGGAACTGATAAATCTGTCTTGATAATATTATTATTCATTTTTTCTTCAAGTGCATCGATCGCATTAGCAATCAAATTCATAAATACTTGATTTAATTGACCTGGATAGCATTTAACTGGTAGGATTTTACGGAAATTTTTAATAATTTTAATTTCTGTTTTTTTTCCATGTGGCTTTAATCGATGTTGTAAAATCATTAATACATTATCAATAACTTCATGAATATCCACAGTTTGCATATGATTGCGATCGTTATGGGAAAAATGTCGCAAACCTAAAATTAAATCGCGAATACGTTCCGTTCCTAGCTTCATTGATGATAGAGTTTTTGGTAAATCTTCTCGAATAAATTCCCATTCAATTTCTTTCTCGTATGCTTCAATCTCTGCTACCCGATTGTAATAATGCTTTTGATAAAGTTCTAATAACTTAAGTGTATCTCGGATATAATCATCAACAAAATTTAAGTTATTAAAAATAAAGTTGACTGGATTATTAATTTCGTGAGCAATTCCGGCTAATAGTTTTCCTAAAGAAGACATTTTTTCATTTTCTACAAGCTGCTTTTCATTCTTATTTAACTCCTGCAAAGCATTATTGCTATTTTCTTGATTACAATACCGCCGTAATTCTACTTTTTTTAATTCTTGTTCTATGCTACCTTTTAACTTGACTAAATTGTCTTTAGTTATTACATCACTAACACCTAACTTGATAGCAGCAACCGCTGCTTCTATTTCTATTACAGTCGCAATCAGAATTAAGGGTATTTCTAATCTTCTTTCTAGCAAAATCTGTAATATAATTTTGTAGTCTATTTGCAGATAGTTGTAATCAACAATTATTAGATGATATTGTTTTTCATCTAAAGCTTCATGAAAATGTTCAACTGTTTCAATTTGCTTCCCTATAACCTGATAGCTTTTTGATAGTTGTAATTGCTCAAATAGCAAAGCTGTATTTTCTTTACTATTTTGCACCAGCAATACCTGAAATGACCGATTCACTGGCTTCTCCTTAGTTTAAATTACAATCTGTGAAGGGAACCCTTAACGATGCACGCCTCAATAACTGAAAACTTGAATTACGACTAAAATCACAATTTATTATTCTATATTCTATTATTTATCAAAAATTATTATTTTGACAAAATAGTTAATAATTCAATTACTTTTGCTGAAAAAAATTAACTCTGATTATATGTAAATTATTATACTTTTCTCTATACACATAAAATTCGATACGATCGCAGGTTTTAGAGTTAGATTAATCATAAAGTATAGTTATGGTAAGTATTTCTGATAAATTAATATTTTGAAAAAATATATTGTGTCAAGTGGACAGGTACCGCAAGCGTCCACTTTGAAAAAATCTAAAGGAGATAAATTAAGTATTACTAACCGACGTTGCTACATCAGAAGTTTGAGTATCCGCTGATTTTTTGAGGAAAAATATTTGAGAAATCCAGTATGTCAAAATATGAGAAAGTAAACCTAAAGGACCTGCAAATAGACAAAGTGCAAGAGAGTGAAAAGTCCATACACCCGTTTTTACCCCAACTAAATAAATGTAACGTCCCACAAATAAATCCATTACTAAGAAATGAATCCATCCAGTTGCAGCAGCGGTTTCCGAAGCAAAAAATTGGGCAATATCTGCTAATTGGGGATTGGATAAAGCTTGAGCATTTTCTGGCGTAATGCTAATGATAAATAAATACAAATATAGTCCAGCTAAGGGTAAAAATGGAATGTAGGATTCCATAACTCGTTGAGTAATTTTCCATTTTGGTAAAAAAATCATCAAAGCCCAAAAAGGTAGTACAAAAATATTTGCAATATTAAATAGTTCGGTAACAGACATAAAAAATACCCATTCATGAAATACATTAAACACTGATGAAATCCAGTATAAATGTAAAGTGTCAAGTATATGATATTATTTTGCGGTCTCCCTTATTTCTGATAAAAAATAATTTCTTCTTATCTCAAAATTAATTAAAATAAATCAGTGTTATTAAAAAAAAGAATTATATTTAATTTTATTTGTAATTTAATATTCGATTATTAGCTTTAACCTTTAGAAACGAGGTAGCATCTCTTGGCGACTATAAAATGCAAAAATACAACTTTTTCAAATATACAAGCAATCTTATTTGACAAAAACGGTACTTTAGAAGACTCAGAAGTATATTTACGTAATTTTGCACAAAAAACAGCGCGAATTATAGATGCAAAAATACCCGGTACTGGCGAACCTTTATTAATGGCATTTGGTGTTAATGGTGATAGCTTAGATGCTGCTGGTTTAATGGCTGTAGCAAGTCGTCGGGAAACAGAAATTGCTGCTGCGGCTTATATTGCAGAAACGGGAAGAAGTTGGATTGAATCGTTACAGATAGCACGTGAAAGTTTAGACGAAGCTGATAAATATTTAGGTAATTCTCCTTCACCTTTGTTTGCGGGTAGCGATAAAGTACTACAAAAGCTTTCACAAGCAGGATTGCGGCTTGGTATACTTTCAGCAGCGACAACTGAAGAAGTAAATAAATTTGTTGCAGTTCATCAACTTCGCGATTATATAAACTTAGAAATGGGAGTAGATGGTAGTATCTTTAAACCTCAACCAGCTTTGTTTTTGCAAGCTTGTGAAAAACTGGGAGTAGAAGCAAGGGCTACATTGATGGTAGGAGATTCTGTTGGTGATATGCAAATGGCGCATAACGCCAAAGCCGCAGGTTGTATTGGTATTACTTGGATTGCTAAGTCAGATAATGTTCGAGGTGCGGATGTTGTAATTAATCAGTTAGATGAAATTCAAATTTTGGAATCTCGATCAATTTAGCTGTTACGCGTCTAAAAAGTATATAATTCAATTCGATAGTGAGAGACAAACTTTGTTCAATGCCAGAACTGTTATGCATTAAAAATGCGGCGTTGCTGATTTAAAGTATGAATTTGATTTAATGGATAACCGAAACCGATGTCTCGACGTTGCAGTGCAACGTCTCAAAATCTTGATTCATAAGCTGCTACGCATCTAAATTGTATATTATTCTATTTGATAATGATGCCTCAAACTATCTTTACTTTTGAATGCCGGACTTTTGACTTTTGACAAGAGTATTGTGCATTTTTAATGC
>JBCCSG010000181.1:0-13957 GCA_039200565.1 Cyanobacteria bacterium P01_D01_bin.50
CTATCTTCGTATCGTGAAAGGGAAGGAACTTGTTTTTGATAAACTTCATCTAAGATTTGGTATACTTCATAACTAGGTTGGGGTTCCTTGTTCCACAATAAAATTAAACAACCATCATTTAATAATGCTTTCTCAACCTTGGGATATCCTACCTCTGGTGAAACCCAGTGAAAAGAAGTGGCAGCAAGAATAGCATTAAATTTATTTGTCTGTAATTCCCATTCTTCAAAGGTGGTATTGATAATTTCTACATCCTGCAAATCAGCACAATTCTGTCTTGCTAAATCGCAAGATTCTTGGCTTGGCTCAAGACACACCATATATAAGCCTAGTTTAGCAAACTCCGTTGTTGCAGTTCCAGGACCGCACCCTATCTCTAGAATCTTTGCATCGCAACCAAGTTTTGCTAATTCTATACTACGACGAATCAGTTGTTGGGGATAGCGCGGTCTTGTGCGATCGTACGCATCCGCAACTTTACTGTACCAGTTTTTTCTCTGTTCTAAACTGTAATCGTCTCTATAACTTTTATAGATATTTTGAATCTGTTCTAGATTTTTCATGATTTTCTTTATATTGCTTAGGCATTGGGCATTTTCCGCAGGCATTGGAAATTGAATAAATTTAAGTTTTAGATGATGAGTTTTTAGTTTAAGTAGGTCGGCGTTGAAAATTATAATCAGGATGAGGGAGTAGTGAGTAGTGAGTAGTGAGTAGTGAGTAGTAATAAGGCTTGGAAGCCAAAAAACATTCTGTAATATAGCGCGGCTTTATTTTTGCTGACTTACTTATCAGTCACTCTTGATTTAGTTAAATCTCAAAAACGATCGCTAATTATTCATTCGCACTAAACTTGTTCCCATCCCCAATCGAGTCAAAAATATAAAGTTATTGTAAAAATTCAGGAACAAACCACTAAGTGAACTAAGTCTATTCTCGTATACAAGTACAAATATTTACCTGACATTTGTCCCAAATCTATTTATAGTGTGGGATGATGAATTCTTTGTATTTAATTGTTTTACTAGCTTATTGCTCAGAAAATGAAAGATTCTAGAAGTTGTAATTCTAATTAAAGACAAGAAATAAATCTTAATTATTCTTAAAGTATCGACACAAGTAACTTTGCTATGAAAGCTGACTCTAAAATTAATTCTACAGCTAATCAAACAGGCGTATTAGCCGCTTTAGTACTTACTGGCGTTATATATGCAGGGAATGAATTTACGCTATTAAAGAGTGCTGCTGCGGCTCCAGTCACTGTTTCTACATCCCAAGATTATAAGTTAGATAGTGCGGGAAAAAATATAGTTGGTAACAAACAGCAAAGTCGCTCCCAAACCATAAGTCAAATACGAACACAAGATGTCAGAAAACGTGGTTTACCTCTTGTGGTAGCCAATGCCGTCATCAAAGATGTATCTCGCCGTCACGATATATCCGAAAGTAAGTTAAGAATTGTCGGTTACAGCCCCCAGACTTGGCGCAATGGATGCTTTGAAATAGTTAAACCCGGGGATATGTGTACCCAAGCCTTAGTTCCCGGTTATCGGGTGACGGTATCGGATGGCAATCAAAAGTGGACTTATCATACTAACGATAACGGACGTAATTTACGTTTAGCATCTGATAATTCCTCTGCACAATTACCCGAATCGGTAAAATCGCGAGTAATTAGAGATGCCTCTCAACGCTTACTAAAGCCACCTTCTAACTTTTTCATCATGCAGACGCAGCAAAAGACATGGAAGGATGGCTGTTTGGAATTAGGTGATGCTAACACAATCTGTCCCCAAGTTATGGTACCCGGTTGGCGAGTTATTGTGGGTACCCGAGGACAAAGTTTGGTTTACCACGCCAATACTGCTGGATCGGTAATTAAGCTGAATAAAAAAGCTAGTGAAATTACTAATAATGGCTTACCTAATCAGATAAAAGATACTGTCATCAAAGCCGCATCAAAATTAACTGGTACTTCTAGAGTAAGCCTGACTAAATCAGAACAAGTAACCTTTACCGATAGCTGTTTAAACTTAGGGCGCGCAAACGAATCTTGTTTCAGAGCGAACCAACAAGGATGGAAAGTTACCGTCAAGGGTGCAAGACAAATGTTGGTTTATCACGCTTCAGGAAACGGAAATCAAATTCGTTTGAATACAGAAGCTAGCGAGTTAAGATTACCTAGAAATGTTCGCGATGCTGTAAAACAAGAAGCAAGAAACATTTCCGGTTTATCCACCAGAAGATTACAAATTGTTAACTTTAAGCCAGCAAATTGGGAATATGGTTGTGAAGATTTTAGTTTCAATCCTTGCGATAGAGTAGCTGTTTCCGGTTGGGAAGTAACTGTCAGAGGCAACAGGGAAAATTGGGTATTTTTAAGCGATGCAAGGGGAAATCAAGTAAAATTATCTAATCAAATTAGTCAACCGCAATCTCGATTACCCCGATTTGTTGCCGATACTATTCTCAGAGATGCTTCTGAATGGTCTAATTTACCTCAAAGGAGGATACGCATTGTCAAAAGCGAGCGTAAAATTTGGAACAATCCTTGTTTCTTAACCTTTAACCGCATTTGCAATAAAGCCTTTATTCGTACTGCCGGTTGGATAGTTACAGTAGAAGCAAATAATCAAACCTGGATTTACCACACCAACGATGACGCTTCGATTGTAACTCTCGATCGCACTCCAAGTTTAACCCAAAGAGCGGCTTTAGTAATTAAACAAGATGCAGCAAGACGCTCCCAGAGAGTATCATCTACTTTCCAAATGCGGATTATTGAAGTAGAAAAACTCAACCAAAGAAAAGACGGAGTGCGGTTAATGAAAGCTACCGTATCTGACGGTAGAGATGCTTGGGTTTACCGCTTTAAACAAAATGGTTCGGAGTTTGCACTAGATTCAACTGCAATATTACCAAAATCCATTGTCGATGCAGTATTATCCGACGCGAGCAGACGTGCTCAAAGTACAAATAGAGTTTCACCTAGAAATATTGTAGAAGCCTCTCGGGTAACATGGCGTAATGGTTGTTTAGGTATAGTCAACCAACGGCAACGGCGCTATTGTTTCTACAGACTTGTAGATGGCTACCGAGTAACAGTAAAAGTTGGTTCGGAATTATTCGTTTACCATACCAACAGCAAATCTAGAGTAATTTTAAACAAAACCGCCAGCAGAATAATAGTTAGGAATTAGGAGTGAGGAGTGAGGAGTGAGGAGTTAGGAGTGAGGAGTGAGTAGTGAGTAGTTAAATCTTCTACCCCATCCCCCCATCTCCCCATCTCCCCATCTCCCCATCTCCCCCTCTCCCCATCTCCCCATCTCCCCATCTCCCCCTCTCCCCATCTCCCCATCTCCCCCTCTCCCCATCTCCCCCTCTCCCCCCTCTACCCCATTTCTTTGGTATATTAACTGATGTAATAAATAGATCTGTGAATAGATGAGTAATCACACTTGGGTGCTAGAATCTCATAATCGTGCGAATTCAGAAACAAATCTGCAAGAATCGCAACTTCACGAACCGATGTTTTATTATTTTGCTTATGGTTCTTGTATGTGTCCGGTGGATTTGAAGCGCACTATGGGTGAAAATACTCACAAGTATGTGATGGGTGCGGGAATTCTCAATGGATATCGATTGGGATTTTACCGTTATAGTGCTTCTCGCAAGTGTGGCGTGTTGGATGTGGTAAAAGATTCCAATCGCAATGTACATGGCGTACTTTATAATTTACCTTGGCGACTCAGCGAAAGTCTCGATAAGCGTGAAGATGTGCCTAGTGGTGGCTATCGTCGCGAGTCTGTAGATATTGATTTTCAAGGAAAGGTATATAAAAATGTCCGCACCTATGTGGTGGTAAATAAACTTGTGTCAGAGATTGCCCCCAATGATTGGTACTTTAATGTTGTGTTGCGGGGTGCGATTACTTGTAAATTACCCCAAGAGTATTGTTGGGGTTTGTTTAATCATATGCATAGTTTGCAGTCGCGTCAGTTATCAATTAATTAACGGCTAGTACTCCTTTTCATTAATTCCGATGGATTGTAGAGACGTAGCAATGCTACGTCTCTACATAGTTACCGGAAAAACAAACCACTCAAAACTTATGAGACAGACTATTAGTAGCGTGCTGTTAGTAGGAGAGTACGGCATCATCATCAATTACCTGGTGCGTGACGGTAGCATTTATTTGTTGAATTATTTTTTATGCTTTTCGTAACCGTCACACACCCTACATCTGAAAGAATAAATAAATCTTCTTAATCTACCAATCTTTACTCTTTTTCTCTTTAACAATTACTATTATTGGCTGTACATTCTCAGCAACTTCGCCGCTATCTTTTAGTTGTTCGATTACTTTTCCAACCCTCTTGAGTATTTTACCTTCACCGTGACGGAGATCCTTGATGTCGTCACTCTTAGCACTGCCAAATTCCAGAATGATAGTATTTGCTTCTTGCGCGGTAGCAGCCAAAGCAGGTGCATTTGCAGGAAGCAAAAATGAGAGACAAAGTAAGAGTAAAACAACTAAACTAGTCAATTTTTTCAACATAACTACTCCTTGTTCGTTATTTTTTTACTGGGTAATTAGATTTTCCATATACATATATAGATAATGTACTTATGATTATCAAGTATTATGTAATACATATTAATAATTAATTTGTAAGATATATTACGGCACTTCTAGGTTAAATATTTTTATTTTTATCAAGAATTAGGTGAAATAGGACTCACTATTCCCCACTCCCTTTTTAAAGAAAATCTACCATTAGAATGAGGACGAAAACATCAAAAAGAGAGTATTACTTCTAGATAAGTGATTGAATTAAATCTAATTATTAAAATGTATGAAAATAAAAATATTGGCGAGTATACGGATTTGATGTAAGCGCCATTGTAATTGCTTAAGTACATGAAAATAAATAATCACTAGTTTCTATGGTAAATACTCCTCCATCTCAAGCTTCGGACGATCAATATCAAGTAGAAAATCCTCAAGCTGAAGTTGAAACGATCGTGGAAACATCGGAAATTGAAGCTGATATTGATTTGGAGTTTCTCTACACTAGGGATATTGAATTCCGTCAAGAAACTATTTATTTTATTGTAGTTGACCGTTTTAAACATGGTAATCCTCAGAAGAATCTAGGTATAAATTCGCAACTTTATGACCCTGAAAAAAAAGAATGGGGTAAGTATTGGGGTGGAGATTTACAAGGAGTTATCGATAAATTAGATTATTTGAGAAATATGGGAGTTACTGCTATTTGGTTGACTCCTTTATTCGAGCAAGTTGAAGAATTATTTATTGAAAGTGCAGCAATTCATGGTTATTGGACGAAAGATTTTAAACGGTTAAATCCTCGATTTATAGCACCTGACGATGAACCTTCTTTGAATAAAACTCAAGATAAAAAAAATACCGTTTTTGACAGATTAATCACGGAATTGCACAACCGCAATATGAAGCTAATCTTAGATATTGTGTGCAATCATAGCAGCCCCGATACGGGTGGTAGTAAGGGTGAATTGTACGATGATGGGGTAAAAATTGCCGATTTTAACAATGATTTTGACCATTGGTATCATCATTATGGTGAAGTAAACGATTGGGAAAATGAATGGCAGGTACAAAACTGTGAATTGGCCGGTTTAGCAACTTTTAATGAAAATAATATTCAATATAGAAATTATATCAAATCAGCTATTAAGCAGTGGTTAGATAGAGGAGTTGATGCTTTAAGGGTAGATACAGTTAAACATATGCCAATTTGGTTTTGGCAAGAGTTTAACAGTGAAATGTACAATCACAAGCCAGATATATTTATCTTTGGGGAATGGATTTACAGTCATCCAGAAAACGATCGCTCTGTAGAATTTGCCAACAATTCTGGTATGACTATCCTGGATTTTGGATTGTGTATGGCACTTCGTCAAGCTTTAGCAATGAATGATGAAGCGGGGTTTTATTTAGTAAATAACATTTTAAAACAGGATTATCGCTACAACGGTTCGAGGGAATTGATAACATTTATCGATAACCATGATATGCACCGCTTCCTCACTCTTAACCCGGATATTGATACTTTGCGTTTAGCAATTGATTTTTTAATGACTAGTCGGGGAATTCCCTGTTTATTTTACGGTACCGAACAATATCTGCATAACGATACCAATGCAGATGATAAAATCTTCGGAAATAACGATCCTTACAATCGTCCGATGATGGAGAAATGGGATATAGATACTGACATTTATTGGGATGTACGAAAGCTTTCCGGGTTGCGTCGTTTGAATCCTGCGGTATCGATGGGTAGTCAGTGGGAGAAATATATTACACCAGATGTTTTCTGTTACGTGCGCCGCTACAATGGCTCTCGGTGCTTTGTAGCTTTAAATAGAGGTTATCCTCTAACCATAAAAGTAGTTGATACCGAGTTACCGGATAGAGAACATACTTGTGTATTAACAGGGCGTAAATTTGAAGTCAAAGATGGAAAAATTTATAATTTAGAGCTTGGTGCAAAAGAAGCGATCGTTATTAGTCATGTAGGAGAAAGATTGAAAGCGCTAACTATAGTTAGAGCGCAATTAAATGGAGTACAAACTCAACCCGGTGAAAGAATTGTAGTAATTGGGGATTGTCCAGAATTAGGTAATTGGGATATCAAGAAAGCATATCCTTTGGAGTATATTAATTCTAATACTTGGTTTGCTGAAATTCCCTTTAATGAAAGTGCCGGTAAACTGATCAGTTATAAATATGTAATCTTACGAGAAGGGGCTTCCCCTTTACGAGAAAACTTGCTTGCTCGTCGCTGGGTAATTACCAATGAAGGTACAGTTAAGTGGAGAGATACTTGGAACAATTAACAATGAACAATTAACAATTAACAATGAACAATTAACAGTGAACAATTAACAATTAACACATTTTTTTGTAGGGTGTGTGACGCTTTGAAAAAATTTGAACGTAGCGACAAGGAAGGATTATAGCGTCACGCACCAATCAGTAATTACGATAATATTGTAAGTCTTAAACAATTAACAATAAACATTTTTAGTAAAACAGCCTAAAATACTTCTTGTTCAGGAAATATCCGACTTAATTCCAAAAAAACATCTTCAAATTCAGGAATATTTACTAAATTATTGGGGAGAAAAATTTGCTTGTTTAAATAACCAAATTTACCTTGATTATCTTGATAAGGATGGCTTAGGCATTCAAGTTGACGAATTTGTAAATTTACAATCCAATAATGATTAATTTCTGCTTCTGAATACAACTTTAGTTTTGTTGTTTGATCGTAATCTAGAATAGTATCAGAAATTTCGATAACTAATAAAATATCTGAACTGTAGGGATGATGAGCAAGATAATCTTCATCTTTCCCTTTAGCAATAACTATATCTGGTTCTGGTTCGCTGTTATTTGAAAGTGTAACTGGATCTTGTCCACGAATGACAGCTTTATCTCCTAAAAGTCTATCTAATTGACGACAAAGAATAGAACTACATACACTGTGAAACGTTCCCTTTGCAGCCATTTGGATTAATTCTCCGCAAATCAACTCAATCCTGTCTCCCTCCGTCAAAAAACCGAGTTCAATCAGTCGATGGTATTCGTCGATTGTAAATCGTTTTGGTTTAACAACAGTCATGGGGGTAGTTCAGAAAGTTGGTTTTATTTTCAATTGTAGGTCAATACTATATTTTGTGTAGTATACAAAACGTTATATACTACTATTTGAGACTATCCTACTTTATTAAAATAAATATCAGCCAAAGATAAGTTTCATGAATCAGTAAAAAAAGGTCTTCAAAAAGAAGAGTGGTTAATTACTGACGATCCTTTAAGAATTGAATTTGGTGAAGAAGATGAAGTTAGAATTGATTTAGGTGCAGAGCGATTATTAGCGGCTCAAAAGAAAGATGAAAAGATTGCAGTAAAAGTAAAAAGCTTTTTAAGTGATTCTGCTTTGTCTGATTTTCATCTAGCATTAGGACAATTTTTGAATTACCGTTTAGTTTGAAAAGAAAAAGATAAAGAACGTATCTTATATTTAGCAGTACCTATTTATGCTTATGAATCATTTTTTCAACGAGATTTACCCAAAGCAGTGATTAAGCAATATGAATTAAAATTAGTTGTATACGACCCAGTAGAAGAAGTGATAGTAAAATGGATAAAGTAGAATTTTATCGTCAGTGTATTCAAGAAATATTAACTGAATACAGCAAATGTCCACCTGCAAACGGTGAAATTGAGGTACAAACAATATTTGATACGAAAAATGACCATTACCAAGTTGTAGATTTAGGATGGGATAAACATCGCCGTATTTATAATTGCGTGATGCATTTTGATATTAAAGGCGGTAAAATCTGGATTCAACGCAATCAAACTGATGATGTACTGGCATCCGAATTGGTCAAAATGGGTGTAGCAAAGGAAGATATTATATTAGGTTTACAACCCGAGTATGTCAGAGAGTATGCAGGGTATGGTGTGGGGTAGAACATAGAAAATTGTCGTGGCTAGGAATTTTTTACTACAGTAGTGATTGTTGGAGATGATAGAATTATTTGTGTTGACGACAGTTTGAGAATACTTTAATAAAACTTAGCTTTAAATATCAGATAAGGAAATATCACCATCTAAATAGCGTTGATATATTTGCTGACGTAAACTCCCCGAATCTACATCTCTATTTGCTATATATCTAATGTATTCTTTAGCCATATATTTCACGTCTAATAAATACTTAGTTTCTTCTTTAACTCGAAATTCGGGTACATTTTCATCTTCGTAGCATTCAAAATTGTAGGTTGGGTTGAACGATAGTGAAACCCAACAAAGTCCTAATAATGTTGGGTTTCGTTCCTCAACCCAACCTACGCTATTCTACATCTAGCATTCTTATGGGATAATTTTGATAATTGTTGCAGACAACGCTTAAAAATACACCACAATCATACCAAAGTTCAAAAATTGGCAAAGATTTATAAAAAAAATATGCTGACTCATCTTTGTCATAAAATATTTCTACCCACCATTCCCGATGAGCTTCAATAGCATCTTTCAAGGAGAAAAAATCATAGTTTAGAAAAAGAAATTTATCAACACTTCCATCATGCCATTGATATAATTCATATACTTCTTCTGGTAAACTAAAAGGTAAATCTTTAACCTGTTTCTCAATTTCATCTCGTGTTAGTCCAAATCTTAATTGAGCAGCATGATTTGGCATATGATTTTGTAACCATACTTCAATACGCTGCAAAGCTTCAGTTATTTCCGACATCAAAACATTTCAACTTAACAAAGATACGCTATCAAACTAACATTCCCCCTTCTCCTCCCCCCTCTTCCTCAACCTGTTGAAGGGTTATTTCCCCAATTCTTCAAACTGCAACCAACACATATACATTGCTCTGGGAACGTGAAAACAACCCTTCCATTTACCACCTTTTAAATTCAACAATACTTCACCGCGACGATTTAAATAACCAAACCACTCCCCATACTCCACATCAGCAAAATGTGCCCAAGCATAATCATGCATTTTCTGATACCATTCCCAACATTCTTTCCTTCCCGTCAAACGATAACCCATCGCCAACGCTACTAAAGATTCCAAATGCACCCACCACAATTTTTGATCCCATTCTAATTGCTGTGGTGGATATCCATCTGCATCCATAAAATAATACAAACCGCCATACTTCTTATCCCAAGCAAAATTAAGAATATTCAAAGTCACATCAACCGCTTGGTTTATTAATTCCTTATCGCCACGACGCTGAGCGATATCCATCATAAACCACATGGCTTCAATTCCGTGGCCGGGATTTATCAACCTTCCTTCAAAACAATCTATATGGGAAGCATCGGGAGCAACATTTTCAAACATTAATCCTCGTTTTTTATCGAGGAAATCACCCATTACTTCCGTTACAGTTGTATCTAAAACTTCTGATAAAGTATCGTTTTCTAACAACCAAGCCATTTCTAAAGACAAGTTTGCTAAAATCATCGGTACTGCTAAAGATTTCATCGCACGAGTACCGGGGTAGGCTTTATTATATTTACCCTTGGGATTTTCTTGACGACGCAAAACGTTATTATAAGCTTGTAATGCAATATCCTTCGCCGATTCTTCCCCAGAAGCGAGAGCATATTGACTAAATGCCATTGCCGCGAAACAATCAGAAAAGATATTGTAAGGCTGAATTAACGGTTTACCTTCACGAGTTAGAGAAAAATACCAGTTACCGCTCTCATCTCTACCGTTGTCAGCGAGGAAATTCGCACCGTTTGCAGCGATTTTCAACCAATCTTCGCGTTTCTCCAACTGGTTGCACAACATGGAAAATAACCATACCTGACGATTCTGCAACCAAATAAACTTATCGCGATCGTAAACTTTACCAACTCTATCCAAACAGGTAAAATAACCACCTTTTTCCCAGTCTACCGAATGTCTTTCCCAAAATGGTAGGACATCGTTAAGAAGAGTATCTTTGTAAAGTTGAGCCAGGTGCTTAAAATCGTACTCCATTAGCCTCTACCAGTGAATCAAAATTGATGGAGTAATTATCCCCTTGCTGGGGCATTGGAAACAAGTAAGCTAGATTGCGATTGAGAATATTATTTATATATACTTCAGGGTAAGATTCTTGTTTTCCCAAACACATCCGTTTCATGCTCCGAAGCCTTTTCAACTTCATCAACATAACCACATTTCGCATCGGGGAAAGCATCGCAATAATTTACATAAGGTTTAATATCCAATACTGGAGTATTATCGAGTAAATCAATTCCTTCTACATATAAAACCAAACCTTCTATTTTTATTAGTTTCGGAGCGCTAAGCCCAATAGGATTAGGGCGATGGGGAGCGCGAGTTGCCAGAGTACCGCGGCGAATCCGCGGACCGCGTGGAATAATAACAGTAGGATTCCAATGTTTATTTAGGTGTAACCATGCAATTACCCAAATCCGCTCAAAACCTTCCATATCTTTGAGTGCCGATTGGGGTATGCTATCGAATAGTTCAATTTGTGCGATCGCCGGTTGATAAGATGATGGTGCGGATTGGAGTTGTGACTGTCGGGGAGTACCATGTCTCTCTTTATAAGGCGATCGCACTAGGCCAATAGGTTGTAAAGTAATCTCGGTAGGAAAGGGAACGGTATTTATGTAGTCTTTTGGCGGTAATTTGGGCATATTTTGACATTTGGACTTTAGGAAGAATTTTATCGCAGCTTCACAAAAATTCCCTCGTAAGCTGATGTGCAGCTAAATTAAATAATGGGAAAACCTCAACCTATTGTAGTGCCTTATCCGCAGCAAACTGAACACGAAGTGCGCGCTCAGCGCTTACATCTTGCTCGCTAGTATTATACAAATTAAGTGCGTAACAGCTTACAACGCCAATTAACACAATAGTTTAATAAGTATCATTCTTCTGCAATTAAAAGACGCTAAATGTTATCTGTTACGTAATAATACGTACAGGCATGCTGTAAATTTTTCAATAAAATGAAGTTATAAAAAGAATATTGAAAATCTATACATGAGTATATTAAAAAATAAATTATCAGCAACTCTAACTTGCTTATGTTTATTGTTTTCCACTGCTTTTATAACTGAGGTGGAAGCATCTTCAGAAACTAACTCGATTTTCCAAAAAGCGAAAACACAACTACCCCCAGACTTTTACGCACTTTATCGCATCGTTGATAGGATAGCCCGTGGGAATGAATACGATACCCGCCCTTGGCGAATTGTAAGAGTTGCTAAATATGATACTCGGGCATTTGCCAAAAATATAAATACGATCGCTATTTATAATGGTGTTTTAGAACAATTAGGCGGCGATGCTTCGGCATTAGCTTGTATGATTAGTCATGAAATGGCACATCACAACCAAAGTCATCGAGTTATTAATGCCATAGAAAAAGCAGAATTAATTGCTCAAATTAGAGAAGAAGCAGAAAAACAAGTTTTAGGTAAAAACAGGAAAACATCCCCATTCACAGCAGTGGGTGATTTTGTTGTCAGACGGGTTATTAGAGGCACTATTGGTAATGTTGTCGGTGGTGTTTTAAATAGTCGAAGCCAGAGCAGATTTAGGAAAAAGCAAAGACGCATCAATGCAATTGTAGAGAAAAAGACGGCAGAATTAGAAGAAAATACCAACAAACAAAGTAGAAAAAATGAATTCGCTGCCGATAAAATTGCTTATCTCGCTTCTGTAACAGCAGGTTTTGATAAAGAAGGATGTTTGCGGGCAATGTCCGTACTGAATCGTACTAAAGGAGTAAAATTTGATGCTAATCACCCCACCATAAAAGAAAGAATTACAGCAATTAAAACTCTAATGAAAAAGTATCCTTCTGAAAGCTTGGTTGAAGAAGGTAAAGAAAAATTATTTAAAACTCAACCTTTAACTTATAACTTGTCAGCAAATCAAACATCCTTACGAATTAATTCCCGTCATGGTGCTTCTATAGGTGATGATATAGATAGAATGTTTGGCGATTGATTCTCACTTCTTTTAGTTTTTCAAAATCCTATAACTGCTTGATAATAAATAGCCTGTAGACTAATTAAGTAGGTTGGCGTTGAAAATAGTAATCAGGGTGAGTGAATAGTGAATAGTGAGTAGTAGTAAGGCAAAGGATGTCGTTTACACTCTGTAATATAGTTCGGTTTATTTGTACCGACTTACTTAGCGCGAATTTCACATTCTCATGGGAGCTCTTTGACATGAGCTTTAAAGCCTCTCCCATCGAGAGGGGGAGAGGTACTCTTCGAGAAGACTTCGTCAATGGAGAGGGGTTATAACTGTACTGCACTCTTCTCGTTAACCGCTATATTTAGGCTCCGGTAATAATAAATATATTGGTTTTATTTCTTGTGAAACCCAATATCAATAATTGATTTTTTGAGCGAAATATTTTAGATTTTACCCAACAGGATTTTGGATTGAATATTGATTGGTTTCAAGCGCCGGCGTTTTAAATGTGGAAAAATCTAAAATCGTTAATCCAAAATCCAAGGAGCCTCTAAATTTATTTATGGGGACAATCCAAAATCGCAAATCCAAAATCCAAAATTGATTGACTTTATTTACACATAAAATAAAAAACTATCTCGCACATGAAAATCTGCCTCTTGTGCACAGTGCTTTACTGCCCAATAACTAATATTCCCATCTTTCTCTTTAATAACAGCAGTAGTCGAAACTTTGAAATTGAATATTATAGGAACTAACCGATGCATATTAAATTCTAGTGACAAAAACAAAGAATTCGAGTCACGCAGAATATTAAATGGAATCGATTTAATTGCAGTATCTTCTTCCATTCCTTCTCGATAGTTTTCAAATCGATACATGTTCCAATCTCCGCTTGGTGAAAGATTGAACTCCCAATAACGATTAGAACCTTCCAATCCTAGGAAAAACTCGAAACAAGTTGTTTCCCAAAGTCCATGTTTACGAGTTGGTTCCTCTGCTATAGTAGGAATTTCTATTTTATTTAAATCGCCTTTAAGTGCATAGTCAACACTTAGTGTATGGTTTTTTCGGCAGAGATTACCTGTAATCTGCAAATCAGTTTTTGATGGTTTAAATGGTTGCAAAGAAAAATCATGCTTTCTCATTATATTTACTCAATCATTTACTACTAATTCGATTTATATCTAAAAACGTAGAGATGTAACGTTTTTACCGGAGTTCAATTTAACACAAAAAAAAATTTTCATACATATGTACAGCAGTTAGGTAAATGTTAAGTACATAGTAAGTAAAAACTAATTATCAAAAGCTTGATATAATTTGCCGAATCGCACTTTCTTGCATTTCAATACTTTCAGTAAGCTTAAATTGTACCAACGCCCTAGCAAGATTGTGATCTGGATGCTTTACCTTAAAATAGA
>JBCCSG010000182.1:0-13932 GCA_039200565.1 Cyanobacteria bacterium P01_D01_bin.50
CCGCACGGGCCCCATCCCACAGAGCTGGTAAGATGACTCTTGGCCACTGGGGATGAAAGACAGATTCAACTTCATCGATTAATACACCTCTGTGATTTATTGGCTTTTCTTGTCGTAATTCAGAAGCTTTTTTATGTTCGTACCAAGTCCACACTAGTAAATAAGCTAATCCCAAAATCCGCTTCATTCCGGCAGAAGCTTGAATAACAGGAACGTTACCATAAGGTAGATTAACTGTAGGAATATCGCGCACGTCTTCTACAGAAACTCGCGTTGGTTCTCCAATTTCTATCCATTCGTGAGGGTGAGGTGCGAGTTTTTTAATGACATTAGAAAATAGTTTAAATGGATACTTATTGGGTTGATTTTGCCATGTAACCCAATCTTGAATCAAACCGTTACAAACAACTTTATTCTTTGATTTTAAGCCATTCCAAAGCGTATCTGGATTAAAATTATAAGCATTATCTCGTTTACGTGCGGGGTCAAAAACAGAAAAACCCCCATCAACACGCACGTAAATAATTACCTCTTTTAATAAGGGAGGCATTTGTAAATTACGCCATTGTTGTTCTGAGAAATCAAATTCACTTTGATATTCTTTTATATTTTTTTCGGTACTAACTAGGCTGTTAATTTTTGGGTTTCCTTCTTTATTTCGTTGTGGATAAGCAGGTTGTTCTACCCAGTTTCCACTAAGAACCCACCAAGCAACATCGAGTAAAAAACTTTTACCTAAGCCGTTATCACCCGTAAATATATTGAGCCTATTGGCAAATTCAACATCAAAATGGTCTGCTGGACCAACTTGCTGGAGGTGAATTTCTTTCAACATTTAACTATCCAAATAAACATATAAACGTGAATAAGCTTCTTCTTATCCTTATAAACGATTGGGACGCAGGAATCACCACAACCCCACCATCAACTAGTTTTTACAATCATATAAAGGTCTAAACTGCTTGTTTATCACCACAAAGACAACTGCCCCGGAGAAACATTCGATTTCCCACCGGGCGTGATACCCAAGGTGGCACCCACTGCAAAGAGCTATCAGGTTATCGTGGCAGTTTCGTGATGAATTTCTGTCCCAATGATGGGTTTGTAGCGTGCGTTTCATGCGTTCGGAGCGGATAAGCTTGGAAGTATCTTCACCAGGTTTTATGCATTGCAAACCGCACTTCTGACACCGCCACCCCGCTCCACTTTTAACTGATGTGGCGATGTCCGTCCAGTTGTCGGGGTAGGGGTGGTAAGTAAGCGTCACGTTCCGAATTATTTTTTGTGTGGGTTTTTAGGATTTTAATGCTTCAAGTTAGTTATCCGTTACTTTTAGACACAATCCTTAACTGGAAATAAAAGTTTGATTTTTATTTCTCATAAAAAAGATACGCTTCTTACTATCAATTCCCATTGCGGTTAAAAATAATTGCAGAAAGTTATAGTTGAAAAATTAACCCCCTTCTCCTTATAGTGGGTGTATTTTTATCAAGCAGCTTTGACTAACGAATGCATTTAATAGAACGACTGCGATACATAAGATAATTTAGATTTGTTAAGCGTTTTTTACCTTCAGAATTAGTAAGAATATATTCAGATTGTGCAGGCAATTCATTAAAAATATCTAAATATTTCAATGCTTTAACCTTTACCCCAAACAATTCTTTAACACCTACATAGCGCTCGCATATGCTTAAATTTTCTTCTAAAAAAAATAGGATATCTGGTAGTGCAATAAACTCAAATCTATACTTAAAAAAGCTATAAACGATTATTGAAATCGATTGATAATTTTGCTCGTTTCTGCCACAGTATGATTTATAAAAACCCCATGTATTTCTTACTTGAGGTGAATGCTTTTTTCGCATTGATTTAAACAATAGTTCTGTATCATTGGTATTAACCAATATAATGAAGCAACGAATACCCCCGTTGTCTTCATATTCACCAACAACAAGCGAGCGAGTCATGGGGAAAAGCATTGTTGGTTTATTTATCACCTTTAATAAACGCTTAATTTCCCGTTCAACTTGTGGCTGCTTGGGTAAATACTTTTTAACTTTACAGCCGTTTAGTTCTGGTTTAAATAATTCAATATAATACTTTTCCTTTTCTGTTAAAAGTGTAGAAGAAAATTCTTTCCAATAGATTTTGAATTGTTGTTTTTTATTCGAGCGAATTAGTTGTGGATATCGATGATGTGTTTTGCCAGCCCAACGAGCTTTAATATTGTTAGCTTGCCCGACATACCAAACACAATTATTTATATCTACAACTGCATAAATTCCTGATAAAGATGGTAAATGCTGCCGTTCGGTAAATGCAACTTTAGACCAATTAGACCACTCCATAAACAAACAGTAATAAACGCTCGGGAGCAAAACGCAGATGCCCGCTTTTAAAAAAGTACCCACTATTTATTACCGAACTAGCACTTCCTAATATACTGACTGACAGAAACAGCCAAGCGATGAGAGAGCGTCACACGTCTTTTACTCATCATCAATTGAATCTGAAGTATCTGCTGCACCGGGGCTTGGCGTTTCCATACATCAAAGTAATTGACACGGAACAAAGAAACTGTAGATGTCAATCAATTTTTTAATAGAATGTATATTCTTCGACATTATAAACAGTAACGAAATGTAACGAATTACAGCCCCGATTAACTACCGCGTCCACAATTAGCTGTATTGTAAGTGTGAATACGAAAATCGCCAGTTTCACTTCCACAGTGTATGTCCGACACTCCCCGCGATGCAGTCACGTCTCTAGAAAAATCCCTCGCTACCCCCATCGAGCGCTACTTCGCACCCTCAGAATCCGAGCAAGATATTATTGCTTCGATGCTGGCTACAATTCGTACCGAAAGCACCAAACGCGAGTACCGCAAGGATTTAGATAAGTTTTTTAAGGAGATGACGGGAGTCTCGCCAAACCCCGACAGCGTGTTGGAGTTTTTGCATTTATCTGAAAAACGGGCTGTGGCAGTGGTTTTGAAATACAAGGGGAAGCTTCTGGAACGGGGGTTAAAGGAAGCGACGGTTAATAGAAGGATTACCAGCATTAAATCATTGGTTAAGTTTGCGCGAAAGGTGGGGGTATGTAGCTTTTCTCTAGAAGATGTGGAGATGGAGAAAGCAGTAGCTTATCGCGATACTACCGGAGTTGATGCAAAAACCTATGCACGGGTAATAAAAAAATGCGATCGCACCACCAAAATTGGGAAGCGAGACTACGCTATACTGCGGCTGCTGTGGGAAAACGGGCTGCGTCGCGGGGAAATGAGTAAGTTGTCAATCAAGGATTTTGACCCCCACGTTTCTAGATTACGTATATTTGGTAAGGGTAAAGGCAATAACGACGAATGGGTAAAGCTTTCTGCTCAAACTGTTAGTGCAATTACTGATTGGCTCGATTCGCGCTCTCGGTTAATTGCCAGCGATGCTTTGTTTATTTCCCTTGACAACAACACCTGGGGGTATCGTTTGAGCGGTAACGCAATTTATCAAATTGTGGTGCGTCGCTTTAGGGCAACGGGTATAGACAAAGTTATGTCACCTCATCGGATAAGACATAGCGGAGTTACAACGGTTTTGGAAATTAGCAACGGTAATGTAACGTCCGGTAAAACCTACAGCCGACACTCTAAGGTTGAAACCGTAATGATTTATGACGACAACCGCAACCAAAACCAAGGCGAAATTACCAACCAACTCGCTGACTTAATAGATGAAGAGTATAAAGATTGACTCAGTACTAAAAAAGAGAAAGTAAGAAAAAATTAAGAATTTATTTCTCCGTATTGGCAGAATGCAGATATAGATAGGAAATTATTGGTGTGAAACTGAGCATGGTGTTTGCTCGGCATTGGTTGTTTTACAGATGATACAGCTTATATTTTTTGGGAAATACGATGCCGGTGGATTTCTATTAAAATACACTGTACGCTGCATGAGGAGGCAGTATGTTTGGGCTACAAGTACTATAAAGCTCGTGTTATATGGAGTGTACGCTGCATTCAGACTGCCGTTTTAAAGTAATTTCCGTCCTCCCAATTTCCAACTTTTAACCCCCAACTCCCGTCCTCCTAACTTTTAACCTTTAACTCCTAATTGCGAGCTTCTTAATTTCCAATAAAGCATATCTGTATGTCTACGCGTTGGCATGTTATTAACGAATAGAAGTTTAGTATTTCACTCACAAGATCAAAAATTGATGGGTAAGGATAGGGAAAGGGGGGAGAGGGGGGAGAGGGAGTAGAAAGTAAATTTTCTTCCATTGGATTATTAACCATTGAAGCCGGAGCAACGCCGGTGGACTACTAACCGGGATCTCCGATTCCAGTGATATTTTTTAACCTATATGTTTTGTATGCAGTGTACGCTGCATTCGTACTAATATATTTAGTAGTGCCCGGGGCGCGAATTCTTATGGCAAATAAGTCACCAAAAACTACGCATCTCAAGGCTTATCCCAAAAAATGGGCTAACCATCCCACCAAACCGTTGAGGGTTCCAGAATTCTTGCTCGAAGAAATAGAACAGTATGCAAGAATGCGAGACCAGGGGGATTCGGGTTTTGAAACTATTATTAATCTGCTCGACACTCTTACTGAAGAAGAATTTAGACAGTTAAAGCTTGCTGTGGATTCTTTTATAGGATGCGATTCGGATTCGGGAGGTGATTCGGAACAGCAAGTAGAAGAAATAGAGTTATGCGATTCGGAGAAACAGGCTTTTATATCAAAGTTTGGATTTGTCCCTTCTAGTTTTCAGCTGAAAATAATTGATTGGATTCTCAATGATAGTGGGAATGGCTGCTGTAAAGCGGTCGCAGGGGCTGGGAAAAGCACGACGCTTAAAATTGTTGCTCTTACTCTTTCTGAGAGTGGGTTTAGGCCAAGTGATATAAAAATCTGTGTTTTTGGTAAGGCTAATTCACTCGATTTGATTGCTAAGTTTGGCAATCGCTGGAAATCTTCAATAAGTACCTTACATAGTGCGGGGTGGAAGCTTTTAATACAATATTTACAAATTGATAGTAAGAAACGGGGATTGTTATCCGACAATAAATATAAAAGAATTTGTCAAGATATTACCTTAATAGTTAGTCGAAGAAGCAAGCGTTCTATTTTACAAGACAATGAAATAATTGATAATAGTTCGGATTTTTTAAAATTAATTGATCTAGTAAGGCTTTGTGATGTTGAGGTAACAACAGAAAATATAATCGCTTTGTCGCGACATTATGAGATTGAAAAAGTTCATAAACCCTCGCAAGTAGCTTACTGGATTAAGCGATGTTTGAAAATTGGCGAACAACAGGCAATAAATAAAGAATGTTTTGATTTTGTAGAACAAGTTTGGCTTCCGGGTCATTGGAATTTGGGAAAGGAAAAATGGTTTAAGCCTTATAAGTTTGTGTTGGTAGACGAGTGTCAAGATTTAAATAAAGCGCAATTAAATTTAGTACAAATTTTGGCGGGTCAGGATGGAAGAATATTGTCAGTAGGGGACAAAAATCAAGCTGTGATGGGCTTCGCGGGGGCTGATGATAACAGTTATGACAATATTGTTAAAGAAACAAATGCCGTGGAGTTACCGCTATCAATTTGTTATCGTTGTCCTACTTCTCATATTAAATTAGTTAAAAAAGAGTTTTCTTACATTCCAATAGAAGCCGCACCAAATGCCATAGAAGGCGTTATTAAACAAATCGAACCAGACCAAATTTATAAGTATATAAAAAATGAAGATATGATTATTGGTCGTAAAACAGCGCCGTTAGTTGGCTTGTGTATACGATTAATAGGTAGGGGAAAGAAAGCTATTGTCAAAGGTAAACAAATAGGGAAAACTCTGAGCAAGGAATTAGATGAAATCTCTAAATTACACGGCTATATTTGGATGTTATTCAATGAAAATTTAGAAGAATATCGCTATATTAAAATTAATCAGTACCAGGGACTAGATAACGAAGAACAATTAATAGAGATAATTAACGATAAATTAAACGCAATTCAAACTATTTACCAATCGAATCCCCAAGCGAAAAGTATTGAAGATTTAAAGATTGAAATTGATAAAATATTCAGCGATGATAATGCTCCAATTACGCTAAGTACCTGTCACCGTGCTAAAGGTTTGGAAGCGGAAAGAATATTTATTTATCATCCCGAACATATGCCTCTAACTTGGCGCAATCAGCTTCCTTGGCAGCTAGAACAAGAAGAAAATTTATTATATGTAGCGTTAACTCGTAGCAAATCGGAGTTGTATATTTGCGGTAAATGTGATTGGTATAAAGCACCAAAATCGGAAGAAAAGGAAACTATATAAGAGAAAAAAATAAAGCTAAAAATCATTCTAAAATTACTCCCACCACAAAAGAAGAGGAGGAAGATAATCAAGATTATATGGAATTATTGGGAGTTTTTGAAAACTACGATTATTTTTAACAATTATTATATGTCATAGTAAAACAATAATGATTGCTTGGAGCGCGTTTTTTACCATTTTTATCGATATAAGTCACTTTTTTACAGTCGTTCTTTTCTGTAATAATTGCAGCGATACAATTATTATTGTCAAATCTAACTTTTGTTTTTTCCATTAGTTTATATTAATAATCATTTCGCTGGATGATACAATCCATCTTTTTCGCTAAACTGCCACATATATTTGCTTCTATCCCGTTCTTTACTCCATTCTTCAAACTCCTGCTTATTAAGAGTTTGGTGCTTTTCTTTGAGCGTGGGAATGTTGACGTTAAGTCTTAGCGCTAATTTCTGTTCGTCAAGCGCTTCCAACTGGGCTGGTTTACCACTTTGGTTGTATGGGTTGCCGGAATACTTACTATATTTAGGGCGATTATTTGATGCGAACGCACTGCTTTGAATTGCGGTTAATGCTCCTTCTAACTTTGCTACTCGGTTGTTGAGTGCTTCTAGTTTTTCTTCGGTGCGGGAATCTGTGGGGGTTTCCGCTCGCGAGTTGATGCTACTTCTCAGTTTAGTAAATTCTTCTTCTAGCTTCTGCAATCGGGTTTCCGCGCTTTGCTCCACACCTGGTATTTCTCCTAATTCGTGAAGCAGCCCCCGAATAACTATATCCGTGGCGGTTTTACCTGGTTGGGGAGAAGCTTTTTTGCGTAGTGCCTCTGCCAAAGGTTTGGGTAATTTAAAGTTCATCGACTCGCGCTCAACCCGTGTCATGTAAATACCTGAGATACACCTTGTATAGATAGCTTACCTCCCAGGGTGAATACAAGTATATAGATGATGTATATATGTGAAGGCTAGAGCGAGGAGCGTTGTGACTGTTCCGGGATTCAGAGCGCAGCTTTCCGAGTTGCCCCAACGACGCACGAGTTATATAAAACAGCCCCACAGCTTCCATAAAATTGAACAGCAATCCTCCGTACAATAGTAAACATGACCAGGTTCACATACGACATTATCGCCCGCATATTCCGCATAGTTATTGCTGAGCAATGATGAAAACCAATTCCCCATCCCCAGCTCTACCCCTCACCAACACCACTGTACTTGTTACCCGCGCAGATCGACAATCCGATAATTTCGTTAATCTTCTTCAACAGTATGGTGCAACCGCTTTATCAATGTCGTGTTTGTGTATAGCACCCCCTACCAGTTGGAAAGCGTTAGATAATGCGATTTCTAATATTAATGAGTTCGATTGGTTAATATTTACTTCTACCAATGGTATTGATTACTTTTGCAACCGGATGATTAATAATCAAGGCAATATCAATGCTTTGAAGAACATAAAGATAGCGGTTGTTGGTGCTAAGACGGCGAATCATTTAATTAATTATGGTATTACTCCTAGCTTCACTCCACCAGATTATGTTTCTGATTCATTAATAGAATGCTTCCCAAACCGAGATAATTTGGCAGGAACTAAAATACTTTATCCCAAACTAGAATCGGGTGGTAGAGAAAATATTCCAGAACAATTATCATCTCTGGGAGCAATAGTTACCGCAATTCCTGCTTATCAATCAAACTGTAATAGTGAAATATCTCTCTTTGTTACGAACGCTTTTAATGAAGGTGAAATTGATGTTGTAACGTTTGCTAGTCCTAAAACGGTAGAATGTTTCTATCAGATGATTCAATCAATCGGTGGGAAATCTTTCTTAGATAGTATTTGCATTGCTTCAATTGGTCCGATTACATCAATAGCCTGCAAAGATGTTTTAGGAAGAGTAGACGTTGAAGCACAACCATATACTTTGGATGGATTGATAAAAGCAATTATTAAGTGGAATAATTATAATAACAATAAGAAAAAATAGATTATACCAATCATGTTTTTTTTTAATGATCAATTAAATAAGCTTTAATTAGAACAAAGAAAGGGCAAAAATTACATGGTTTATCTCACGATAACAAAGTTTAAGAAAAAATATATTACTTGCAGTTTATAATAATTAAAAAAGGAGGAATACTTATGACAATAAATAAATCTACTCGTACAGCCCGACGGGGTAGAATATTCCCCGAAATACAGTGGACCTCTGAACAAAAAGCGCAACGTGAAGCCGAACGCGAGGCTTTTTATCAGCGCTGCAAACCAATTTTTGATAAAGTGAAATTGGAATTAATTAAAACTCATTACAACTGGTATATTGCTGTTGAACCGGACAGTGGTGAGTATATTATTGATAAAAATTTAGAAGTAGCTTCCCATCAATGTCGTGACAAGCATCCTGGTAAAATACATTATACTTTCCGAATTAATGAAACTGGGGCTTGCGGAACAATATAATGAATAAAAACTTCGGGTATCTTCACGAAAATATAATTAGGGTGTGAGAACGTGATTCCGGAATTTGACGAAAATGGTAATTTACCGCCAGGAGTTCATTTTTGCGAATGGGAAGAGTTTAAGGAAAGGTTTGGAAATAGTTTTAAGAGAGAGAGAATGATTTTTGGTTTGGAATTGGCAATGACGCAATTAAAAGCAGCAGGCTGTAGAACAATTTATATAAATGGCAGTTTTGTTACAAGTAAACCAAACCCAAATGATTTTGATGTTTGTTATGATAATGAAACTGTAGATATTGATTATCTCAGAAAAAATGCTCCGAGTTTAATTAATAGTTTTGACAGACAATCACAAAAATCTAAATATAAAGGTGAAATTTTTCGTTCGGATGAACCAGTAGGTGATTTAGGTTTAAACTCATTTGAATTCTTTCAGCGCGATAGAATGAAAAATGTAAAGGGAATTATTGCTATTGATTTAGTAAGGTGGGAACCATGATTAAAAATGATTTGCAATATGAGTACAGTAAAGAGTGCGCCCTTAAATTTGAATATTCTATAAGTCTAGTTGAACAAGACGAAGCATGGAAACAAAGAGAACCCGAACGTTGGCAGCTTGACATTGATGTAAAAAAGTCACATTTAATGGCTTTACAAGAAGAAATAGCTGAATATGAAAAACTGATTAATTGCGATACAAGCCAACCAATTAAAATTCAAGTAGAAGATTTTAATAAGCTACCAGATATATTAATTAAAGCTCGTATAGCTGCTAAAATGAGCCAGAAAGAACTGGCTGATATTTTAGGTATTGAAGAACAACGAATAAAAGAGTGTGAAGATAAAGACTATCAATGCGCTAGTTTTTGCGAGATACTTGAAGTTAGTGCAGCGTTAGGTATAGAGTTTGATAACGCATTTGTAAAAGTTGATTTTTTTCAAATAGAAGAAGGAAAAAAAAGTGCTGCTCAATGGCGTAAATGGCGAGAAGAAAGATTAAATATAAAATCTAAAGCTTCATAGGAATTATCGGTATTGTTGGGAAAGTCAGAAGCAATGTTGCCTGTATTCTTCACCTACCGAAATTTTATTCAAAGTGAATAGCATTACCATTAAAATGCCCATAAATTTTATTCGCTTCCAACCAACTGGGTAATGTTCTTTCAACTTCTTCCAATTCGTTTCCATTTTCATCAACTAACCCATGTACAATTTGTACTCTAGATAATGGTGTTTCTCCATTAGCGGAAAACTTTTTAAGTTGAATTGTGCCTGATTTCCTGGCTTCAAATGTTCCTTCTACGGTGCTTTCGTTGGTAAAATAATGGTTAATTCCAATAAAATATTCTTTGGCTTTACGGGTATCTGTAAGGTGCATTGAGAAGAATTTTATTGCTGCTTCTTTACAGCTATCAATTTTCTTCAGGTTGGTAAATTCATCAATAATTATTTGCTGTTTGGTAGATGGTTTTTCTTTGATTCTTTGTAACCATCTATCAGTTGCATCTTCTAAAGATTGTCCGATTTCTTCTTCTGATTCTGCTTTTGATGTAGCATCTAATAATTTCCATACTTCCCAGTTTTCTCCGGTAGCGTGTCTGTCAATTAGTTGGTAAATTGGTGCATCAAAGCAATATTTACGAATTAATGCTATTGCACCAGTGGTGTTGGTTTTACCGCTACCTTGAGAACCAATTAACCATAGGGGTTTAGCGTTTTTAATAATAGAATACAGCCAACCTTCCTCATGGGATTTTAGGGCTTCTATTAAGGAGTTAACTAACTGTTTATCGCTTGGTTGATTAATATTCGATTGAGATGATTTTTTATTTTGTAATTTATCTATTTCTTTTTCTGCTTTGTGTTTATCTAGTAGGTTGGATGTGATTTGTTTATCCATTTCTGAATGTTTTACGGCTCTAGCTTTTAAATAATCTTCTAATTTAAGTTGGCTTTTAATGGCTTCGTTTTCGTCATCGGTTAGCCCTAGTTCTTTTCTTTGCTGTAAGTCTTCTTGGGTTAAACCATCTTTTAAAATGTCTGTATATAATTGATTGGAATGTTGTTTGATATCTCGTTTACGTCGGTGTTGTTGCCAATTATAGTAAGCCGTAGTTTTCTCTTCTTCTCCTAGTTGATAGTCGGTTCTTTTTAGTCGATTAACTCTAATTAGTAAAGTAAAACTAATTCCCCAAAGTCCTAATGCAGTTGCAATATTACCGTATATTTGTAATGGGTTATCTCTAGGGATAATTCTTACTAAGCTAATTGTGTTTCCCATGTATGGAATAATTGAACCATAGCTATTATATTTATCCCATTCTTCTGCTAGGACATATCTTGGTTGATGGCAGTATTTATTATCTAACTTCTCTTGCGCTTTTAAATCGTAGTACTTCAGTTTTTTAGCTTTATTTTTATCAGCTAAAATATTCTGTTTGTTATTAGCAGAGCGAGGACAGAATTGTATTTGTGCTAGTGGGTAAGGTTGACGTGAATGAGAAAAGCAGAAGCCGGTTAAACCGACTACTGCTGATATAATAATTGCTGATAGTTCAATTCTATTTCTACTCATCTTCTACTGATAAGAAATAACGAACTAATTACTATGAATGCTGCAATTCCAATTGATAGCCAAGGGTCTAACCAAGGTCTTTCTTGATAAATAGTTTGAATATCGGCGCTGATTTGATACGCACTGTCTGTGGTAACTTGTTGGAAGTATTGATAATCTTTAATTGCTAACCACGTACTACCAGCAGCAATTACAAATCCACCAATTGTTTTTACTGGTTTCTCCATACCTTCTACCTCAAAACCATCGTTATAATTAGCTCTAAATCCAGATAATCCAACTATTGAACTGATTGAAAAAATAGAAAAACATAATCCTGCTGCAAGCCATAGAGATGCTCCACCGTTTATTAATAAAAGCAGTCGTGCTAGAAAAAATCCGGTTGCACCTAGCGACCAACTTATGAAATACTTCTGCACTAATTCTGTTGTTTGAATGACCTGCTTTCTGTGTTTTTTACGCTGTTCTAAGTGTTCTATTAAATCTCTGGGTAATGGAGTATCTGGGGTAGTTTCTGATTGTTCTTGTTCTTCTAATTCGTCATTAGATAGCATATTTCAATTAAGGGGAAGTTAGAAAGAACGAATTTGAAGGAAGTTCCTCTTCCAATTGTTGAAGAAGAAAGTTATAAGTTTAAGGAAACTCACACTTGAATAATTGAAGAAGAAAGGAACGAAGTTTAAGAAAATTCCGCTCGTTGAATAAACAAGTTTCTGTGTGTAATCGCACTCCGGTAGTATTGTTATTAATTCATGGAGGAGCAATTCTTCAATATCCGTCTTCAAACTAAAATCCAAGGATTGTATCTTTAATTTTTTGAATTATTGAACGACCTGCGTATTGCTTTTTGGGTTTTAAATCATCTCTTGCATTATCGCCAGCATCTAGATAATAGTTACCTAGTTCTTTATCGTGTTGTAAATCAATTGTTTGTTGTTTTACTTCTGTCTTTAATTCTTCTTGAAGCATCTTGTATTCGCCATCAATACTCATCATATGTCTATCGACCCAAGCTTTTAATTTAATATGTTCTGTTGCTTGTCTATGGCGCAATTCTTCTTTACTTTTAGCTGATTCAAAATCAAGGTTTAATTCTTCTAATTGGTTTACTAGTTTATCGTCAGCGAGGATGGCTGATTGGATTTCTCGTTCTATTCTTTCTCCACTTACTCCAGCTTGTTTATAAATAGCTGCAAGAGTTGTATTTAAATCTTCTGCGCCTTTGATTGCAGCAATCATATTATCTTTAACTTTTGGTGCAAATTCACTTATTTTGGCTCCGTCATTGCCCATTTGACCTATTAGTTTTAATGCTTTTTGGTCGCCCATTAATGCTCTATAAACTAGGTTTGTAGAAGCGTTAAATTTACCACGGAGTTGTCTTTCTAGGTGGCGCGATTTGGAAGAAACCAAGTTCTTTAGCTTGCCAGTATTTTTCACAGCGATTAATCCTTTCTTGAGTTAGTATTTCTGTACATTGGTAGTGCATCCACTGTTGGTATTGTTGTATTCTGTTCTTCCTTTCTAGATATGCTTGGTATTTGAAGTGATAACTGATTGATTGATAGCAGTAATCTATTAGGAATAGAGTAGGAATAAGGATTGATATTAGTTTGAATGCTCTGGTAAATGTTGAGTGTTTACTGTGGTTTGAGTGTTGCTGATAGCTTTTTGGAGAAACTTTTGAGGGTAGAGCTTTTTTGCTCTAGTACCTCCTTTGTTGTTATGGCTCCTTCTACACTCTTCCGTTGTAAGCTGGTAGTTCTCTTATTGATGTAGTCACGAAGATTGTTGTTGCTAGCATCAATTTTTTGCTCGATGGAATCAAATTTACTTTGAGCATATTCTTTGATTAGTGAGTTAATAGTTTCTACAGCACTAACAAAGTCAGTGAATGAATCGCTAACAGTTTGAGAAATATCTGTTATTTCTTCCAATGTCAGTTCTATTCCCATAGATTGAGCTTGTACTGTTATTAATTGCTCTTTTTGTTGGTTGGTTATTGCGGTTGAATTTGTTGCAGATTCGTGATGTTCTTCCGATGGAGTAGCTGCAATTTCTTCTGGTTCTGATACCGTTAATTCTGTATTTTGATGCTTCTCTAAAAGCAATTGGGTAATCGTATCAATTTCCGAATCTTTTAAAGCTTGAGGAGAGTAACCTAGTGCAGCAATTTCTTGGGTCAAATCTTGCTTTGATAATGAAATTGATTTCCTAGATAATCTGCTCTGAATTCTCTTTACTAAATCTGCCATTTTATCGCTCCTTTGACTTTCTCAAGTACCAACACCAAGCACTAACTGTTACTGGAATAAGTTGCTCTGGGGTGTATTCATTTCTCTTCCTGAAATTCAATCCAGCACGAATAAACCATCGATAAAATGTAATGTCTGGTATGCGCGATGGGATATTTTTAGTCAGTGTTTTTCTAAATTGACTGCCAATTATTGTTTCTTCCTTAGAATTTCTTAATGTTTGTACTTCTTGCCATATTTGAATGAATTCTGATAGCTGGATTGGCAATCTAGCGCAGGCTCTACGCAGGGTAGCGTACATTTCTAGG
>JBCCSG010000183.1:0-13907 GCA_039200565.1 Cyanobacteria bacterium P01_D01_bin.50
AGTGCTTGGTTTGCCAGGTTTGGGGCACGGGTTTTGGGTATTAGTCCCGATCGCACAATCAACCTCTATCCTCACTATGCCAATTGTGGTCCTGTTTTGACTGTAGCTAATCTCTATTATGCTGCCCAACTTGAAAAAATCAAAGAAAATGATTTGGTATTAGTTTATGGCATGGGTGGAGCAGGTGTTGCAGCAGCAAATGTGATGCGTTGGGGTAAAGTGGCATTGGGATCTAATCCTTTGCCCGGTATCAACTAGTGCTCTGACAACCCGATATTGTTGGGTGGAAGAAAGAGGGGGAAGAGGGGGGAGAGGGGGAAGAGGGGGAAGAAACAAATTTCGGCGTTGCTGATTTGATGTATGAAACTGATTTATTAGATAACCAAAACCCTTGTAGAGACGCGATATATCGCGTCTCTACATTACCCCCTTCCCCTCTCCAAAGCATCGGAGAGGGGTGCCCTTAAGGGCGGGGTGAGGTTTAATGGGTACTGTGGAGACGGAGCGTCTCTGGCTCCCCTCAACCAAAAATGCTATAGTTTTAAGGCTGTGAAAGAGGGGTAACAGCTTGACAACAGTTAAGAAGGGGGTAGTTAGCTAAATTATCTAATTCTTCCGATTTTAGTAAACTTGTCCAATCTGCCAATAGTGCAGCATCTTTGGGTTTAGTAAGACGGAGTTGTGCCAAATTTTCAAGGGAATTGTGCCAAATGCCGTTTTCCGCGAAAAGTAATGCTTGTTGTAAAGGTGTTGCTTGCTCCAGACGCTCTTTAAGAGTAGAGCTTGGGTTAACTCGCTCGATCCATCCATCAACTGCCTGTAATTGTGGTGCTTGTTGTGGGTTGCATTTGACTCTTACTTTCAAAAACCAATGGTAAAGTTTTTGGTGTTTTGTTTTACTAATTTTTAGTGGCTCAGTGGCTTTGTTTGTGGAAACACTGATAATACCGGGCATTTCTGGTTTATTTACAAGAGTTCTGTATATTGTTTTACTCGGTTTTTGTGAAGTATCTTTGATGACAAATTCCATTTCCGTAATAGATGATTTGTCATAAGGAACAAAAAACCAAAAAGTAGGATAATCATCAGTTGTTAAACCCCAAATTTTCCTGACTGGAATTTTTTCTCCTCCTTCCAAATTAATAGTTTGCTCGTAGTCGGGAACCAATGCCATCACCGATTCTGTACCATTACCACATCCCCTACTAGCTGCTTGTCCCCTGTTTCCTGCGGCACTGCGATCGGGTGGTGGTGGTGGTGGAGTAAAGTTAATCGAGCTACTGCTTGAGGTAATTGGTTCTGCTTTTATTGGTGAGAAATAAGCAATATTACTTAAAATAGTTGTTACTAAAGCAGCAGTTAATTGTATTTTTTGCCAATGGTTTTTCATAATGTGATTTGTGAGTTAGGAGTTGTAGAGACGTAGCAGTGCTACGTCTGTTATTGAGTTTGGAGTAATAGGCAATAAAGAATTATGATAGCTCTGGGTTATATAGTAAGTAATTAGCCGGATTTTATATGAGTAGTTATTAGCGCTCAAAAGATGCGAGAAAACCCTCCTACAACTTAAACAACACATTTTTTTGTTACCTTTTACCTCTTACCTACAGATTTTTTTCTTGAATATGAAGCTTAAGAGTACTAATACATACAACCGTAGTACCAGTAAAAGCAAGGGTCGCAGGAACTAGGGGAACCCAATAGCCGCGAGAACTTAATAAGACGAGGCTGCTACAGTATAAAACAATGACTCCTACACCAACTGCCAATATCAAATAAATAGGTCGTCTTATATACCAAGCAAGTAAACCACCACTTAAAGACCAACTCCAAACCCAAATCGTTTCGCCCCATATTGAAAAATGACTGAGCAAGACACGCCCATCCAAGGCTGCGCTCAAAAGTTGACTAACCATTTGCGCTTGGAGAACCACTCCTGGTATGATTTGCGATCTTCTACCGACTGTATAAGGAGTCGAGGAATAATCCCGAAAGCTTTCGGCTGTCGTACCAATCAGAACTATCTTACCTTTCACATCTGCCGGGTTTAGTTTACCTGCTAGCACCTCTGTTAAAGTAATTTTTGGGGCAATTTCTGCTGGAGATGGAGTTCCTCGGTAGTTGAGTAAAATTTGGTGTCCGAATGCATCAATTCCTTGGTAGCCACCAGCGTGTGCTTCCAGAGGTTTAATTTTTAATTTGCCTAGTTGCCATGCACCTTGTTGAGTAAATTGTAACTTTATTCCCTTGTCGTACAGATAACGTAAAGCTAGTTGTACGCTCAAAGCGTAGGAGGCATTGCAAGCAGAAGAAGGGGGAGGAGTTAAGGCTAAATAATGACGACGCACGATGTTATCATCATCGAGAAGAATATCGCTAAAACCTAAATTGTCTATAGCAACTTCTGGGGGTGGAGCAATGCCTGAAATACCCTTTCGAGGATCGCTGACTTTGCAGACTGCCACAAAGCGGCTATCTTGCATCAGTTTTGCTAATTGGGGATAATCCTTGTCTACAGGATAATCCCGGTATATATCCAAACCAATCGCTGCTGGTTGATATGGCTCTAGTTTTTCTAAGAGTCTCGCTGCGAATTTATCAGATAAAGAACCTCGTCGTTTTTCTGACTGTTGTGCTTTTACATCTTCTTCTGTTACAGTTACCACCAGTAGACGCGAATCCGGTTTCTCTGCGGGACGCATCTGCATTAATTGATCGAAGGCTTTCAGTTCGAGAGTTTGTAAGAATCCTAGATATCGCACTCCCATCAACAATGTAGTAATTGCGATGCTAATCGGTAGTATTGATAAAAAACCAAGTCGATTGGGAATTAGTTTTTTTTGCGTAGTTTCAGGTAGTGATGTCGAAGATGCTGGCGTATTTATACATGGTTGATGCCAAGAGAAGGGTAGCTCAGCAGGGTTTTGACAGATGACGGGTAGCCAAGTCGCGCAGGGGTATTGATTTTCCAATCCTTGTAATCTTTCTCTTGCTTCACGTACAGATAAATATAAAGAGTCTCCCCCGGAGAAGGCTTGTAAGAAATATTTTAAAAATTCCTGTGCGATTTTGTCGGGTACTGGCTCTCGCATGACAATGATTTCGGGAATATTTAAATCAGCAAACTCCTTTGCCAATCCCAAACCATCACAGGAGTTAAAAATCGCTAATTTTAATCCTCGTTCTACTGCCTTTCTTAAAGCATACCTTAATTCACTAATTGTCAGACTTTCTGTTTGGTTAATGTAGATTTTCCCTGTTTCATTGGCTTGAGTAGCGCTGTGCCCGGCGAAAAATAAAATCTGCCAATGTTGTTCCCACAAGCGATCGCTAATATCTCTACGTTCTGGTTCCACTAAAAATGTGACTTCTGCATTCGGTAATTTTTCTAATATATTGCGGTCAGTTTGGGTATCAATTCCTTCACTGTTGCCCAGAATAGCTAGTATTTTAACTTTATCGCTGCTAGTTTGAGCTTTATTTACTTGTTCGTAACTTGGGGCACTTAAAGCAATTTCTGCCTTGGGATAGCGTTCGAGTAAATCCCAAAGATGCCAAGGGAGTTTTTGCAATCGTAGCTCTTTCGTTTGTATGAGTATGCGTATATCATCCCCTGGTGTCAGTTTTTCCAGTAATTTCTCGCGGATGGGACGAAAGGAATCGGAGTTTAGCCAAGTATTAAAGTTTATTTTAAAGTTTTCCGTTGCCTGTTGGCATTCTTCTAGAGTGGGGGTTTGAGTAGCTTGCTTTGGTAAACCTTTGACGCGAGATGGTAATCTGAGATCGCGGTAAATAGATTGCCATCGATGATAATTGCCGGGAATATCTGGGTTTGGAGGTAGTTTACCCGTAATTTCCACACTAGGGCGGGCATTTTCGTCACTAATTTGTAGTGTTACGGGGAAGCCTTGTTCAAAGTCTCCCTCTCCTAACTTTAAGATGACTAACTTACCCATAGATTTTCACAGATAGCTATGCTTTAGCACCAACTTTCGCTCGGGGTTATCGCCTAGGTAAAATCTACAGCGAATTACCTGATTTTGACTAGATAGTTTGTAAATACTTAATATTACAGTCGATGAGCTTCAATAGAACTTGATATTAACTGCTTTCGGTTGTCTCGATCCGAAATTCAAAATATATTCCCAGCTATTGAATATGGAAGAAGGGTGAGTAGAATAATTATTTTTGTAACCGGAACCTTCTTCCATGTCCATTATTATCGTAAGCACTTGACTATGCATCCCTGATTTGATGTGTTAAGCTGAACATTTAAGCAATTAAACCATTCGTAGAACCATAGAGAATATTCACAGCACCTGAATTGCTAATCCCTCCGACATCTTCACCGGATACTCCTATAGCTAAGTCGTCGTAACCGTCACCATTGAAATCGTCTACAGTTAAGCTTGCTCCGAAGTTATCGTATTCTTCCGCTATACCTTCAACACCAAAACTATCTTGAGTCCATAATTGAGAATTTACACTGGTTAAACCCCAATAAGAACCATGGAGAACATTGACTTTTCCAACATCAGCAATTCCGTCTACATCTTCGTAAGGAGTGCCGATAGCCAAGTCATCGTAGCCATCACCATTAAAGTCTCCTGTTGCTAAACTATAACCAAAGTTATCGTAATCTTCATCGCTTCCACTGGGAAAGGAATCTTGAGTCCACAATTGAGAATTATAACTAGTTAAACCGGAGTAAGAACCCTGGAGTACATTGACTTTACCCGAGTTGATTTCTCCGGTACTTAAATCTTCGTAAGGAGTGCCGATAGCCAAGTCATCGTAGCCATCACCATTAAAGTCTCCTGTTGCTAAACTATAACCAAAGTTATCGTAATCTTCATCTCCTCCACTGGGAAAGGAATCTTGAGTCCACAATTGAGAATTATAACTAGTTAAACCGGAATAAGAACCATGGAGTACATTGACTTTACCTGAGTTGATTTCTCCGGTACTTAAATCTTCGTAAGGAGTGCCGATAGCCAAGTCATGGTAGCCATCACCATTAAAGTCTCCTGTTGCTAAACTATAACCAAAGTTATCGTAATCTTCATCGCCTCCACTGGGAAAGGAATCTTGAGTCCACAATTGAGAATTATAACTAGTTAAACCGGAATAAGAACCCTGGAGCACATTGACTTTACCCGAATCCATTTCTCCAGTACTTAAATCTTCGTAAGGAGTGCCGATAGCCAAGTCATCGTAACCATCACCATTAAAATCTCCCTTAGTTAAGCTATAACCGAAATTATCGTAATCTTCATCGCCTCCAGAGGGAAATGCATTTTGTTGCCATAATTGAGAATCAGTAGTAGTTAAACCCCAATAAGAGCCATTGGCGACATTAACTTTACCTGTATCGGTTTTTCCATCTATATCTTCGTAAGGGCTACCAATCGCTAAATCGCTATAACCATCGCCATCAAAATCTCCTGCAACTAAACTATAACCAAAGTAATCATATTCTTCATCGCTTCCTTGAGGAAAATCAATTTGAGTCCAGAATTTATTGTTTGGAGTAGTCATCAGTATGTTTCTCTTTAGTAATCTGTTGTCATTGTTTACGACGAGTTTTCATTGTTATGCACTTGATGCGAAAATTTTCGGATAAATCTGTAAAATATGAATGAAAAATACCCCCTTCCCCTCTGCAAATCATCGGAGAGGGGATGTTTGTAATTTCCGGTTTTATGAAGAATGGGATTTTTCGGGTGTGTGATGGTTAAAATCACTTATAAACTTGTACGAGGCTTGAAATTACCGTCACACACCAATCTGTGTATTGTTTAATAAGTAGCTTGGCATTGAAAATAGTAATTGGGATTAGGCAATAGGCAAGCCGGCAATAGGCAATATGAATAAGGGTTTGAGGGTAATTTACCCAAGCTGTAATATAGCTTGGTTTATTTGTGCCGACTTACTTATATGATAATTTCTAAATAATTTATATCTGATCTCTTCGAGTGTGTAACGGTTAGGATCACTTATAAACTGTTACCGAATAGCTTGTAATTCAGGATAACTCCTAAGTTAAATTACTAAAATTATAATTCTCTAAATTTACGAAATTGCTAGTAATTAAAACCCCACCTATTTCTTGAATTTTGCTAAATAAATTTTTGAATAAAGAATTTGAATTCGAGCAAAATATTGAACTTTAATCGAGATTAAAATAAGAATTGTCAATGCTATCGAAGCGAGTATATAGCATTACTTTTCTCCTTTTATCTTAAATATCTTGTCATCCTTTACGACGAGCTTTAGTTTTTATGCACTTGGACAAATTGTTTATTTTAGATAAATTGGAATAAAAATTTATTAAAAAATCAGTAAAATACTTACTTACCAAGAAATTAGCTCTATACAATTAAAAGCATAGTCGTATAAAGTCGCACAAATTTACTTTCGAGGGCAGATATTACATGCAACGCCGACAGGAAATAGTGGATATTTTTTCCACTTTTATACAATTTGATATAGATAGATTTAACGGTTGGATTACTGATGCAAAACTAAGACGCAGTATGAAAGCTTGTTTACAAAAATCTTCCAGTAAAGAATCAGATAATTTCTGGGCGCTGTATTGGTATAAAGCATGGCAAACTCAATCTACTTCCTTGGCTTATGCCCATCTTTCTGCTTACTCACAAGAAGCGTGCTATTGGGCTGCACGAAAATTTGTGCTTAATGTCTCCGGGCATTCTTCTTTGGCAGACTATTTTCAAATTGCAGGAGCGCATCTGACTAAAATATTAAAAGCTTTCAATCCCCAATACAGTTCCCATTTAAGAAGCTATGCCCAATTATCTTTTGAGCGCGTCATTCGGGATGTACTGCGGGTGCGTCGGGAAGCTGATATTTGCTCTGACTGGGGTTTATTGCATAAAATCAGTTGCAAAAGACTGATAAAATCATTGCAAAATATGGGTTTGAATAATCAAAAAATTGAAAATTATGTTTTAGCATGGGAATGTTTTCAAGAGCTTTACACTTCTGGTAACACAGAAATCCGCAATTTTAGCAAACCAGATACCGCTCTTTGGCAGGAAGTTACTAATCTTTACAATACCCAACGTTTAAGCCGTTTTGGTGCCAACTCTGCCGCAATTAACCCACAAACTATAGAAAAATTGCTCCTGGAGGGCGCTCAAGCTGTTCGTAATTTTCTTTACCCCAAATTTGTATCGGCAGATACTCCCCTAAAAGATGATGGAGATGGTAGTTTATTAGATATGCTGCCTGGGAATGTACAAGATTCCTTAATTGCGGAAATGGTAGAGCAGGAAGAAGCAGCTAGTTTTAAAAATCAGCAAACTCAGTTAAACGAAGTTTTAAATCAAGCAATAGCCGCTCTGGATGAGAAGTCACAAAAACTGCTGCAAGTCTACTACAGTAAGCAACTAACTCAAACCGAAATTGCCAAACAATTAGAAATAAAGCAATATCAAGTATCCCGTCTCCTGAGCCGAATTAAAAAGTCATTATTGGTGACTCTTACCCAGTGGAGTCAAAACATTTTGCATATTTCTCCAACTTCCGACGTAATAGCTTCCATAAACATTAGCCTAGAGGAATGGCTCAAGTTTCACTATAGTCAAACTTAACTAGTACCACTTCGTGGAAGTCAAAAGTCAAAAGTCAAAAGTCAAAAGTATTATTTTTTCAAGCTTTGACGACGTTTTACGAATGGTTGGTTTATTTAAGCCGTGCTGTACCAGTAGACTCCTTTCATTGCTGAGTGAGGGGGAAGAGGAGCCACTCCGTTGCGGAGGAACACGCACCGTTGCAGGAAGTGGCGTGGGGAAGAAAATAACTTTTTCTTCTCATTATTCACACCGGCTAAGTAACATGCCAGACAACTAGGTTAAAAATAAACAGTCAAATACCGGCAGGGAGCCATTATAATCATGTTTAACACAGATATGACCTTTACAATCGACTCAAATCATTTGTACTTGGAAATTCCTCCATTTGACCAATTACAAGAACAAATGTACTCAACTCCAGGTGCTTCTCGGCGTGCTTGGATAAATCAACTTTGTCTGGAAGCATTTTTACCTTGGCTTCGAGAAGAAGTGGCTCCCAATGCTAAAGTGTCTCCAAATACTGCTGCATTACCAAGTTTCTGGGAATTTATTAATGGCACACCTATAACTTTTGATAATCGTCGTTTAATATTAGTTCCCACTTTAGCAATTGACGGGGATGAGTTGCGGGTACCCCAGGAATGGGTAGATATTCCGGAATTGGCTGCTGATTATTACATTGGAGTAGAGGTAAACCCTGATGAAGGTTGGATTAAAATTTTTGGTTACGCAACCCATGAAAATCTTAAAAATAAAGGGTTTTATGATATTAATGACCGAAGTTATAGTTTAGAAAGTGAAGATTTAATCGAAGATATTAATGTGTTAACTGTTGCTCAAGAATTTAATGCTTCAGAAACTTTGCGAGCAGAGATAGCACCTTTAGAATCAATCTCCGCAAATCAAGCAACAAACCTCTTAGAGCGCTTGGGTAATTCTGAAGTCATATTTCCTCGCTTAGAAATTCCCTTCCCAGTTTGGAGTACCTTAATAGCACAACCAAACTGGCGGAAAAAATTATACGCAAAACGTCAAGGATTACCAACAGAGCGATCGGTTTCCCAATGGTTAAAGACAGGAGTTGCGAATTTAGGGCAGCAGTGGGGATGGGAGAAAAAGCAGTTTGCGATCGCTCCAGGGGGAATGCGGAGTGCAGCACCAGAAACTCAAGGATTATCTCGGCAACTGATAATAGCAGATAATACCTATGAATTACGTATTTTCCCTAAAGATGGTGGTGAAGATATTATTTGGCGGTTTGAATTGCGGAATGCAACTCCTGGTGGTGAAATTCCTATTGGGTTTAAATTACGATTGTTAACGGAAGATTTGGAAGAATTTGAAAACAACGAGGATATCGCAACAGTTTCTGTGGATATGTTGTATTTAGAAGTGATTTTGGAATCCGGGGAAGGTTTGATTTGGGAAACCGAGCCAGTTGCTGATGATTATGAACAAGAAATTTTAAGATTTTGAGATGAAGAATAAAATTAACCTCACCCCCTTCCCCTCTCCGATGTCTTGGAGAGGGGTGTTTGTTTGTAGGGGAGGCAAAATGGGGTGTAGATTTTCTTCCCCCATTATTGCCGTTGTGTGACGGTTACGACAATTTATAAACTGTTACGAATAGCTTGAAATTACCGTCACGCACCAATCGGTATATTGTTTAATATATGAAAACCTCACCCCCTTCCCCTCTCCGATGTCTTGGAGAGGGGTGTTTGTAATTTCCGGTTTTATGAAAAATAAAATTAACCTCACCCCCTTCCCCTCTCCGATGTCTTGGAGAGGGGTGTTTGTAACGCCGGAATTATTGTAGGGTGTGTGACGGTTACAACAATTTATAAACTGTTACCGAATAACTTGAAATTACCGTCACGCACCAATCCGACTACTCACTATTCCCTATTCCCTACTTGTCTCAAACCTCGACCCAATTCATCAGTATTTATACGTAGTCATAAAGTCTCTATTAAAGATACTGTAAAGGTATAGAAATTCTACTGTGTTCCATGCTTTAATCAATAACTAAGTAATTCCGAGGGAAGCAGTAATGTTACCGAATTGTATGAAAAATGATAAATTTCAAATTAATTGTTAAGTTTTGTTGAAAAATATTTATGAATAATTTGTAAATACTTTATTAACCTCAGTAATAATACTTGATTAATCGTTTCATTTTAGATATATTAATTACCATTATTCTCACTTGAATCAAATATAATTCTTCCCGTCTGAGTATTCGTGTATATGCAGTACTCTCATTTTCGTTTGTATTGAACTCAATGGAAAATCACCGCATCAATTCAAAAATTAAGGCAATAACATGATGAATAAATTTGTAAACATAGCTAAATTCTCAATGGTTTCAGCTTTAACCGCAGGGTTGACAATAGGAACTGTTGTAGAGTCTGCGGAAGCGTTAGTACGTGGAGGCGGATGGGGAATAGGCACAGTAACAAATGGAGGAGATGACCCTAATATACCCGAACAGCAAAATCTTGGTTTTGGTTTGTTACGAGGAAAAAATTCAAGTCCTATCTCAGGTAATTCAAGAGTTTTTGAAGGGGCTATTGAAAACTTCTTTTATAAGGATTCATGTGAGAATGCATGTACATTGGATGATAATGATGATAATAATGATGATAATAATTTAGAGACATTTAAGCTATCCTTCGGTGTAGGGGATTTAAAAGCAACACTGAATAACGACAATACAGCAGCTACTTATGAAATTTTGTCCAATGAATTAATACTAGAGGCAAATAATGAGGTAGATACCACCACTATAGATAACCCAAATAATCAACCTTTTGTAGCGGCTGAATTTACTCTTGATATTTCACCAGACGATAATCCAGATTCATTTGTTAAGGATTTAGATACCATAGTAGGAGAATTTTATAATCAATTCTTTATGCTAAAACCGGGCAAAAATGGTGATAGTCCTGAAGATTTTGACCAAATTAATGGCATAAATAAACTAAGTGGTGATCGACCTGAAATCAAACCTTTTCCTCCTAATGGTTTAACCATAAATTTTCAAGGGGAGAAGTATACAATAGAATCTAGAACTAGTGCGCCAAATAGTAATCCTCTAGAAGGCGATATAGGTACTTTAGTAATCAATGAAATTCCTCTAAAAGAACCTGTAAAAACAACTCCCGAGCCTGGAAATATATTTAGTTTATTAGCTTTAGGTTCTTTAGGAGTTGGAGCATTACACAGACGTAAAATTAGAATTAACTCTAACAAATAAACTGAAATTACAATAAAGTAACTTCTTAGGTGTAAATTTACTACACCTTAAAAGTAAATTTGTATAAGCCTCCATTCCCTATTGAAATAATAGGCTGGAGGTTAGATTTATAAAAATTCAAAGTCAGAAATAAAACTTTTCATAAGTGGGTATGCCTTAATTATTTTAGGACTTACGCAAAGCCCCCCTTTAAAAGGGGGGTTAGGGGGTTCTCAATGCTCTGAGTTACTTAATTTCTCGTTGCGATTGCGGCGTAAATCCTGTATTTTTGTCATTGACAGGGAAATGGGCGTTGCTCCCAACCAGCTATGAATTTGATTTAATCCATAACCGAAACTGATGTCTCGACGTTGCACTCCCTAAAATTGATAATTGTTGCAGTTTTTAACACATAACCGTTTTACATAATAAAATTACTTCTATCTTCAAAGTTAAATTCAGCTATGAAATTGTCTCCCCCTCGATTCTGCTTTATTGCTAGTGGAATGCTAGCTAATCTATTAACTTCCCAAGTTAGTTTGGCGCAAATTACTCCAGATGCAAGTTTGGGTAATCAAAGCTCTACAATTAACCCGAATGTAAATATTAAACAAGCCACTGCTGATTTAATTGAAGGAGGAGCAATTCGAGATACCAACCTTTTTCACAGTTTTAAAGAATTTAATATAGGAGAAGCACAAAGGGTTTTCTTTAAAAATCCTAATGGTGTAACAAATATTCTAACTCGTATTACTGGTAGTAATATCTCTCAAATTCTTGGAACTTTAGGGGTTGATGGTAATGCAAATCTATTCTTGATGAATCCCAATGGGATTATTTTTGGCAATGATGCACGCTTGGATATAAACGGTTCTTTTTTAGCTACCACGGCAGAAAAAATCAACTTTGCAGACGGAACTCAATTCAGCAGCAAAAATATACAAACTCAACCTTTACTAACTATTTCTGCTCCTATTGGTTTAGGTTTAGGAGAAACCCCAGGAAGTATAACCAATCGTTCTGTTGCAACTAATAGTGCTGGGGAATCTTTTGGTTTGCAAATACAACCAGGAAATACATTAGCGTTTCTTGGTGGTGATATTTCAATAGAAGGAGGAATATTATTTGCACCAGAAGGACAAATAGAATTAGGTAGTGTTGCAGGTAATGAAGTAGTTGGTTTAGATTTTAATGACCAAGGCTTTAGTTTCAATTATCAAGGAATTCAAAACTTTAAAGATATAAATTTATCTCAAGAAGCAGCAGTCGCTACTATTATTACCGGCAATATTGGTGGTGATATAAATCTCCAAGGAAAACGTATCAGTTTAACAGAAGGTAGCCAGATTTTTTCTATTGCTCAAGCTCAAGGAAAATTAGGAAATTTGACAGTTAATGCATCTGAATCAGTAGAAGTTATAGGTTTCTCACCCTTTGGTTTTCCCAGCAGTATATTTGCAGAGATTTCACAAGATGCTACAGGTGAGGGAAAAACTCTAACAATCAATACCAGACAACTGATTGCTAAAGACGGAGGGCAGATATCAACTGGTACTCGTGGTAATGGTGATGCAGCCAATTTGAAAGTAAATGCTTCTGAGTCAATTGAACTTATAGGTACTTTTTCAGCCCAACGAGTTTTAGCTAGTGGAATCTTGGCTCCAGTTGCTCCATTTGCAACGGGCAACGGTGGAACTATAACTATTGAAACTGGAAGATTAACCCTTAAAGATGGAGCGCAAGTCAGAGCTAGCACTGCTGGTGCAGGTAATGCAGGAGATATCAAGGTAAATTCGTCGTCAGTGATAATAGAGGGAACTGCACCGGATGAAATTAGTCCCAGTGCCTTTTTAACTCAAGTAGAAAACTTTTCTACTGCTACCGGTGATGCTGGAAATATGACTATTGACACCGGAGAACTAGTTCTGAAAAATGGAGCGCAAATATCTAGTGCTGCCAGAAATACCGGTAATGGAGGAACAATTAAGATTAATGCTGCAAATTCGATTAAACTGAGTGGAACTTCACCGAAAGCGGATTTGGAAGAAGGAAGTAGTGGCATTTTTGCATCAGCAGAAAAACCATTTATAGATGAGTTTATATCAGGTGAAACTATATTCACGAATGCCGATTCTGGAGAATTAAATATTCAAACCAGACAGTTAATTGTTGAAAACGGTGCAAGGGTTTCTGCTGATAACTTTGGCACTGGTAAAGGTGGTAATGCGACTTTAAATGTCGGACAGTTAATAATTCGGGATGGAGGGCAAGTAGGAGCGGGTTCTAGGGTAGAACAAAATCCGGTAAATAACAATCGAGGTTCTGGTGGTATCCTTACAGTCAACGCTACTGAATCCGTACAAGTAACCGGCACCGGTACAATTGGAGACACCAAAGTTAACAGTACATTATTCACCGCTGCTGAAGGTACTGGAAATGCCGGAAATTTATTCATCACCACACCAAGTTTACTGGTGGAGGATAATGCAGAAATTACCGTCAGCAGCATCGGTACGGGTACTGCTGGAAACTTAGAAATAAATGCCGATCAAATCGAGTTAAATAACCAAGCCAAACTGATTGGTGAAACCGTAGCCACAGCCGATGCCGGGAATATAAGACTCAATTTAGAAGATTTCTTATTATTGCGTAATCAAAGTCAAGTTTCGACTTCTGCCGGTACGGCTGCGGCTCCTGGAAACGGTGGTAGAATTACCATTAATACTCCCGATGGCTTTATTATTGCTCTCCCTGATGAAAATAGCGATATTACAGCTAATGCCTTTAGCGGTAGCGGCGGACAAATTTCAATCAATGCGAATAATATTTTTGGCATCACACCTTTAACTAGAGATGAATTAATTCAGCAACTGGGAACTGACAACCCAGAAGAACTAAATCCGAGCAACTTAGCAAGCAGCAATATTACGGCAATTTCTCAACAAAACCCGAATTTAGACGGTGATTTTACAATTACAGATCCAGATGTAGACCCCAATCGTGGTTTAATTGAACTACCCGAAAATCTAGTAGATGCATCAAAACAAATCTCCCAAGCTTGCACTCCCAGA
>JBCCSG010000184.1:0-13871 GCA_039200565.1 Cyanobacteria bacterium P01_D01_bin.50
CAGCACGCCGAACATCCAGATCATCGTCTCTTTGGATTAGTTGTATTCCTGATCGCTGAAGGAATGATTTTTTTAGGTATGTTTGGTGCCTATTTTGCTTTCCGTTCTACCTTACCAGAATGGCCTCCCGCAGGGACTCCAGAGTTAGAATTATTACTCCCCGGAATCAATACCATAATTCTAATTTCTAGTAGTTTTGTAATTCACAATGCCGATACCGCTATCAAAAAGAACAACGTGCGGGGAATGCAAACTTGGTTTGCGATCACCGCTGTTATGGGTATTATTTTCTTGTGCGGCCAAATCTACGAATACAAACATTTAGAATTCGGTTTAACAACAAATTTGTTCGCTAGTGCATTTTACGTGTTGACTGGTTTCCACGGATTGCATGTTACCATCGGGGTTTTCGCAATATTAGCCGTGTTGTGGCGATCGCTCAAGCCTAACCACTACAGCAGCGAACATCATTTTGGTATCGAAGCTGCGGAATTATATTGGCACTTTGTTGATGTGATTTGGATTGTACTTTTCGGAATTCTGTACTTGCTCTAAATATTTTTGGTAATTCAAATATTTGGTTCAACCCCCCAAGTTGGGGGTTTTTTATTTGTTAAATCTATTTTTAAATTACTAAATTCTCAATAAATACTTTGCAACTGCTTTGTGAAAACTTGCAGTAATTTAGACTTCATCAATAGCCTCCCCAGACTATAAAATCTTATTAAGCTTTATTATTTTTCGTTCCAAACACTTTCTTTAATGGACTTGTAAATCGTAAAATTCTATAAGCAGAAGGTTATCCGAAACATGGCTTTAAAAATTATTCAAAATTTTGATAGTAATTTCACTCTAGAATCACAGACAAAAGCAGCTTTATTTGAACTATTAACTAGCGAAGTTTTTTTGAAGCAGCTTTGTCAAAATTTGCAGTGCGAAGCAGTAGAATTTACAGATTTACTGTTTCAACCGGTTCCCTACAGTACCGCTACACCCAAAGGAATGCCAACAGAATTTGAAAAGTATTATGAATCCCCAGAGTACGCAGTTATAAACGTACCGCCGAATTTTATGTTTAAAGCTAAGATTTTTCAACCAAGTCGTCTATGTGCAATTTATCGGAAAATTTGATTGTTGATGACTGTTGGTTGATAGTCGTTAGTTGATAGTTGTTTTGGACTATTAAATAATTATTGTTAATTGTTAATTGTTAATTGATTATGGCTACAGAAACAAATATTCCTTCGTTAACAAGTTTAGAATATATTCCTTATATTAATGAAAATGGTGGACTACCCGAACAATATCAAGGAAAAATTGGAGCTTATGCCATTTTTAACCAAGAGAAAGTACTGCAATTTGTCGGTTATTCTCGCGATGTTTTTCTCAGTCTCAGACAGCATTTAGTAAGAAAACCGCAATATTGTTATTGGGTAAAGGTAGAAACTATTGAACGCCCAAGCCGTAAAATATTAGAAGAAATCGAGAAAGCTTGGATTACGGAAAATGACAGCTTACCTATAGGGAATGGAAAAAATAAAGAACAATGGGTTTCTCCAATTGACGCGAAAGCTTTAATTACTGCTGAAGAACAAGCTAATTATGATAATCCAGTTCATGATGAAATGGCGAAGATTAAAATTATCAAAAATGTAGCACGACGAGTTGAAGCTGATATTTTGAAACAGTTAGAAGCCCGGGGCTTACAAATGCAGGTTCGGTTTAATCCAAAATTGAAAGAATCAGGTTTATTAGATTTGAAATCTTAGAATATTGTTTGAAAATAATTTTTAGCAGAGTAGAAGGATGGATCGAATCAAAACCGAATCGATGTTACGCGAGTATTATGCATCTTGGGGAACCGGTAATCCAGAAAACATTGTTCGCTACTTTAAGGAAACTTCTATTTTTGAGGATTTGGCATTCCAAGTAAAATTTGAAGGTATAGATGGCGTACGTAAATTTGCAAAGTTCACCTATAATGGAGTACCAGATTTTAAGGTAGAACCGACTAGGATCGTAGTTCAAGGCTCATCAGCGGCTGCTGCTTGGTTAATGAGTGGAACCCATAGCGGAGATTTCCCAAACCTACCAGCCACAGGAAATCGCTTTGAAGTGCGTGCTAGTTCAATAATTCGTGTCGAAGAAGAGAAAATCCTTGAGATGGTAGACTACTGGAATCCTATATCCTTTCAAAAAGCAGTTGGGTTAGCTTAAGTTCAAATTAGAAGAAAAGTAGCATTCAATTAACGATTATTAAAAGCTTGAGGCGTTATATATTTTCCGCTTACATTGGAATTATTTAGTATATAAGTAAAAAAATTTTGTACCGCTTAGTCTGTAACTTTGCGCTCTTGTAGGTTTATTTTCTATATAACTGTATAATAGTATGATTAAAACCAGCTCTGCCTTACCTCATAAAGTAATCGGTGTTGCCGTAATCTGGAATGATAAAGAACAGATTTTAATTGATCGCCGTCGTCAAGAAGGAGCTATGGGTGGCTTGTGGGAATTTCCTGGTGGGAAAATAGAACCAGGTGAAACCATTGAAGAATGTATAAAGCGAGAAATTGATGAAGAATTGGCAATAGAGATTGAAGTTGGAGAGCATCTGATCGCTATTGAACACGATTATACAGATTTACGCGTCACTCTTAACGTACATGAGTGTCGCCATCTTCAAGGCGTTCCCAAGCCCTTAGAATGTGATGAAATTCGTTGGGTAAACTTGGAAGAATTAGAACAATTTAATTTTCCTGCTGCCAACTTCCAAATTATTGCAGCTTTACAACAAAAGGTAATTCACCGCAAACAGTTGATAAATTAATTTTAATAAGTACTTGTGCCTTTGCTAATTTAACATTTCATTTAGGCAGGGAATAGGGAACAGGGAGTTTATAAGGGTTGTATAATCCAAGTAATTATATAAATAATTTTGCTTTACTACTTATCAAGTCAGGCTAATTACTTAATATATAACCCAGAACGATAAGCCCCAAGGGCATGCGGAGATCGTAATTCCTGATTACTCATTACTCATTACTTTTTCTCAATAGGGAGGCAAAGTTTGTTTGGTACACCATTACTCCTTATCAAGTAGAGTAAACTGGAAGTATAAAATGAAACCATGCTCCACCATTAGGTGCGGTATCGACCCAGATTTGACCGTAGTGGGCTTGGATGATACGCTTACATAAACTTAAGCCGATACCATAACCATCTTTCGCTTCATCTCGTTCTAAACGGTAGTGATTTTCAAAAATGCGATCGCGATTTTCTTCGGGAATACCAAGACCACTATCGCCGATGCTAAGTTGCACTTTTTGGCTAGTTCGATGCAAGCCAGAGATAGTAATTGTACCGCTATGGGGAGTATATTTTATGGCATTATCTAGAAGATTTGTCAGTACTTGGCGTATGCGTTGGGGGTCAGCACAAACATATGGTAAGTCTTGGGGAATATCTTGTTCTATTGTTAGGGATTTAGCTTTATAGGATTCGCTTAATTCTTCGAGTACTTCCAGACAAAGATTACCTATTGCGATTTTTTGAGGCGATATGGGAATTTTTGTATCTTTACCGCGCCCTACCTCCAAAAGATCGGCAATCATTTTTTCAATTACCTTAGTTTGATTGCGGGCATGATTGAGCATATTGCCGATTAATGCTGGTGTTAGTCGCCTAAATTCACCTGTTTGAGAGTTGTAATTAGATTTTAAAGTATCTATGGCGATGATTGCTGCCGTGAGGGGGTTACGAAGATCGTGTACTAACATAGCGATGACACGTTCTTTAAATTGCAACTGTTCTTGAAGTTGCTGCTTTTCTTGCTTTAAGCGAAAAACTTCATCGGTAAGCTGAATTATCTCAGAAGAAACAGCGAGTGAATTAATGGGAATTGGAGATGTGCATCCATCACCCTTGCCATTTTCTGTAGCTTTTTTCAATTCTTGCTGTAATTGCAGGTAAGAATCAACATTAGCTTGCCATCGAGACCACCAAGTTTTCAATTGAGTAACTATATTACTACCCGCTAAAACTTGTCTGGGTTCTGGATGAATCTTGATTAATGCTGGTGTTGCCACCAGTTTAAAATGTTCTGCTAAATGAGGTTCTTTTCCTACATCAATAATTTGAAGTTCAAAATCATATTCTAGCTGTAATTGTTGGAGATAGGAGCGAAGTTGCTGTACTTTTAATCGGGATTTGGGACGTTCATCCACAAATAGCAACAACTGTAGTGGGGCTTCTGAATTAAAAGGCTGTCCCTGAGAAGCTTGCATCAAATCTTGTTTCAACACTGGTAACAAACCGTTATAAATTTCGGTGAGACCACTCACTCTCCGGTGTCAGTTTCTGTCCCGTCGTTCGCGTTCACGTAGTATGCTCGTTCGCGCCTTTGGCGTGCGGCTCAGGGCTTAGGAGATAGTCGCTTTAGCGTTCACGCCTTTGGCGTGCGGCTTAGCCTCTCCCGAAACAGGAGATACCCGAAGGGTGAAAGTAGAATGGACTGACGGCTTTAGTAAAATAGTCGTTTTAATTTCTATTTTAGATTTTTCGTGCGTTCATTCATTGGATTTTTTGACATGAGATACACCTTTTTGTGTTTTTTGCTTCCTTTTAGCTTGCTAGGAAACTTTGAAAGCGCTTTTGCAACTGAGACTAACTTGAAATCTTCTCCAAATCAAAATCAAAAGTCAAGTCAAGTAGAAAATTTTGATCTTGTATCGAAAAGCTTAGTACAGCAGCAGATAAACTTAATTGCTCGTATTGAACAAGCGCTATTACAACCCGATTCCAATAGAATGCGAGCGGTAGGGGGACAATTAATTACCCACACCGTAGTGGTGGAACGTTTTCTCAAACGCCAATATCCTTATCCACAAGCGAAGTGCATTCAAAATCGGGGTTCTAATGTTCCTGTTGATTTTGTACCTCCTTTAAGTGCATCTAGCTTAAAATTGTACTGTTCTTTGTATAATTCGAGTCGAGAATTATCAAAACTGACTCCATTACTAGATAGACTTTTATCTCGACGCGGTGAGTTAGCTGTGGTAAGAGAACTACCTTTAGTTAGCGGAGAAAAACAATCGGATTTAGTGCTTCCCATGTCTCCCTTAACCCGTCCCAATCTTGGTAAACTAGCTAATCCTTTTGCTATTTTAGAACCTTCCGTGGGACAAAGTCCTCCACTTTATATTGGTAAGGCAAAAAAAACAGCGATCGCCAATTATGTTCCGCCAGTTCAACCCGCAATTAAAGCGCCTCAAGAAGCGTATCGGATCATAGAAAATGCAGAAAAGTTTTTAGCAAAAGCAATATCTGTATTTCCCGATCGAAATAAATTTCAAAATCCAAAACAAACTTGGGCGAAATTAGACCGTTTGACTTACGATATTGACTCCCAAGAAAAGCAAACTTACAGAAAATTACTATCAATGCCTAACACGGGTATTTTCCGTGTATTGCCACATCAAGCTTATCTTCGTCCCTTGAATACTATAGAGAATCGCTCCCAAAAAAATGTTCTTGGTCGTTATCCTTTTCCTGTTTTGGTTGAACCCAAGGGTAAGTTTACGCCTAATTTACCACTTCAGATAGTAAAAGGAAAGTTTCAGATACTGCCGCAAGGCATAGATTATAGCTTTATGGCAGATATTGGGGATATACCTTTAGAAGAGTTAGACGCTAATTTGCCAGGTATTGCTCCCGAGAAACGAGACATATTTATTAACTATCAACCTCCTCAAAAATTAAGTGCTTTGCAATTAGAAAGGCAGAAAATAATTACTGGTAAGCACGAAAAAATAATTAATCATCAACCAATTTCTAATCAAGTAGAAGTAAAATTGAATCATACTTACTTAGTGCGTAATTTACAATTTCAACTGCCAGAAATTATTGCTAAAAATCAACCAGTTACGAGAAAACAACGCCGCTATCTAGACCAATTACTAGAAATGCAAAGTAGCGATGTAGTGCTTGCTTTCAGGGTTGTACGTCGTCGTTCTGGCGGTAGCTATACTGTGATTTGGCGAGTTTTACAGGAATTAAATGACCCGCAAATTAATGATTTGGAAGATTATCTCGTATATCAAAGTTAGCAATTAAAAATCAATCTTTTTTACTATTTTGGAAATTAAGATTAAACTGATAAAGACGTTGCACTGCAACGTCTCTACATTTTTTGGTTGTAGCGATCGACTTTAAAAGATATTAATGGCTGAAATGATTTGTTTTTGGTTTCGGCTCCCGGTAAGTTATGAATGTGGTATATTTTACTCGTTATCAGATATGAGTTGAGCAATGCGACATTCCCAATTTAAAATGTTAGCAACTGACTATGATGGAACGATCGCCACGAGGGGGAAAATTACAGATAATGTAGAAAAAGCTTTATTGCAAGCAAAAGAGAATGGTTTTTTGATTGCGATTGTTACAGGGAGGGGATTTGATGACTTGTTACGTGTATGTCCCCAAGTTAAAATATTTGATTTAATAATTACGGAAAATGGAGCTATCTTATATTTTCCAAATCAAGATAAAATAGAACTTTTAGCTAGCAAACCACCGATAGAGTTTATTGCTCAATTAATGCAGCATAGTATACCATTTCATCAAAATACAATTCTGGCAACAGTTCGCCGTCGGTTTGTAGAAAAAGTTAATGCTTTAATTGATGAATTTCAATTTCCTCTACATATAATTTGTCATAAAGATTATGGCTTAATTTTACCTACAGGGATAAACAAAGCAAAAGGGCTTGAAAAAGCATTATTACATTTGAATATTACAAAGAATCAAGTTATTGCTGTTGGCGATGCAGAAAATGATTTAGATTTTTTTGATTTTTGTGGCTTTAAAGTCGCGGTGGGAAATGCAGAGGATGCCCTAAAAGCAAAAGCTGATTGGATAGCAACTAAAGAAGAAGGAGAGGGTATGGTTGAATTTATTCGGGAATATCTACTTGTTTGAGGATTTCTCGATCGCAGCAATTATATGAGTTCCCATATCCAAACAACCTGGCTGTAACCCTGCTTCTAATTCCATTCTTAGTAATTCTTGCCATTTTGCACCATCTTGTCTTATTTCTAAAAGTCTTTCTCCCCAAGCAGCAGATAAACAGTTAGAAGCAGAGATTGCTAGTACTTGTGTTCGATTTTGTTCTAAAAATTCAGCTAACTCTTGAGCGCGAAATAAATGACAATGATGATTTGCACCTTGAAAATTTTCTGGGCACAAATCACCTGTTTTAATAATGTTAAAATTATCTTCTGGTGGAACATCTAACGTACTAGGTAGAAATTCATGAATGCTACCCCATAAACTCATAACGCTAACTAAAGCTTTTCCTCCAGGTTTCAATACTCGTAATATTTCTTGTAAAGCAATATCTCTTTTGTCAAAAACATAACTCAAAGGACCTCCGTAACAAACTACAGCGTCAAAACAATTATTTTCTAGCTGCTTCATGTTACATATATCTAATTGCAGCCAATCTTCAATACCTTTGATAAAATCTAATTCTTTGGCATATTTTTTATTAAGCTTTAACTGCTGTTCGGAAATATCAGCAACAACAACTTTTGCACCTAACTCTACCAGAATTTGAGTAAATCTTCCTGCTCCAGCACCAACTTCTAAAACATAGTTACCACTGCGGATATATTCTTTTAAATAATGAGTATGAATAAACAGCTTTACTTCTTCAGTTGGAGTTTTAACTAAACGTTCCCACTCTTTGTCACCGAAATCATCAAAGTAATTTGCAACCCATTGAGGACTATATCCATGCATAATTTATATAAGATCAGGACTTACGCAATTGTCACACAACCCCGGATGGTGCCGTACACTGATTGCCGTATTATTACGTTCAATATTAGTGAGTGTACGAGCAACGGCAATAAAGTGGGAAGAAAATCTACACCACTTTTTGCCTCCCCTACAAGGAAAATATGCCAGTTGCGGCCATTCCTAAAGATAAATATTCATCTAAATGATAACTGATAACTGTTCGCTGAAATGACTAATTTCTTCCGTGCTGAAATTGATGCAATGACTGGCTATATTCCAGGGGAACAGCCAAAATCGGATAGTAAAATTATCAAACTTAATAGTAATGAAAATCCTTATCCTCCTTCCCCAAAAGTTCAAGATGTATTGCAAAATTTCGATTGGGAATGGTTGAGACGATATCCAGATTCTTCCGCTACCGATTTTCGTAAAGCTGTTAGTGAAGTTTTAAATATTCCTGCTGATTGGATAATTGTCGGTAACGGTAGCGATGAAGTACTGAATTTAGTAATTCGCGCTTGTACGGATTCCCAAAGAAAAGTTGTTTACCCTATGCCTACTTACGTACTTTACCGCACCTTGGTAGAAATGCAGCCAGCCCAGACGGTGGAAATTGATTATTCCGAAGACTATAAATTACCGATAGAAGAATTAGTAAAAGTCAATGGTGCGGTGACATTTATAGCTACTCCTAATAGCCCGTCGGGACATATTGTACCAATAGAAGATTTAAGAGAATTAGCAACAAGATTATCAGGTATATTGGTAATTGATGAAGCTTACTGTGATTTTGCTGATGATGATGCTTTATCTGTGGTGAAAGAATTTGAAAATGTGATTTCCATCCGTACTTTATCGAAGGGATATTCACTTGCTGGGATAAGATTAGGTTTTGGAATCGCAAATCCAAAATTATTATGTGGTTTATATAAAGTGAAAGATAGTTATAACATTGATGCTATAGCTTGTGCGATCGGTGCTGCGGCGATGCGCGACCAAGATTATAAAAATAGCTGTGCAGAGAAGGTTAAAATATCGCGGGGGAAGTTATCGGAAGATTTGAATAAATTAGGCTTTAAAGTTTGGGATTCTCACACTAATTTTTTATTAGTAAAGCCACCTCAAGGGAATGCTGAGTATTTGTATTTGAAGTTGAAAAAACAAGGTATTTTGATTAGGTATTTTAAACAGGAAGGTTTGGAAGATAAGTTACGGATTGCTGTGGGTACTGATGAGGAAAATAAAGTATTAGTTGAGGCTTTGAGTGGGTTGGTTGGGTAAACTAAATTTAAGGTGCTTTAGATGGGAATGAAAGTTTCAAGCTCTTTTTTATGGTAAAAAATGTTAATTAACCTGTCATGAACCCTCGACTCCTACAGAACATGAGGAGCCTTTTTGCTTAAGAAAAGAAGTAACGGTATCACGCCAAGCATCTTGCTGTAACCAACGTTTTATCCAGGTTTGAGATCTATCAAAATATTCAGAATTATTAGGAATCATACAAAGCTTGTCCAAAGCACTTGGAATATCTCCTTTCCTAGCATCGTTAATAGCAGTTTCATAAAGAAGCTTTTCATTATTAGAGGTAGTATTAGAGCTAGGGGAAGGACGATTTATATTGAACCATAAAAATACGGATAATAAACCTACAATTGCAAATAGTAAGCCTATTATGATTCCGAGGAAAATTGATGTATTTTGTCTGGGATTTGATGCTTCTATTGGTGAATATTTGGGATTATTAGTAGAATTTATTTCTGGTTTATCTGGAGTTTGATTTGCTTCGCTATTTGATGGAGTTTCTGTTTCTATTGGCTGGATATCTTCTGAAGAGTCAATTATTACAACTTCCTCATTTTGTTTAGAAGCATGAATTTGTTGGAATTGATATAATCTTTCTGAAGCCAGCAATTTACCTTCTAACTGTTTTTGTAAATCCGATTCCTCTTGGGGTAGATATTGTTTTGCTAACTGGAATTTTTGAATAGCTTCAGGATATTGTTTTTGATTGAAATATAAATCGCCGCGCTTGAGAAGTATAATCGCTTTCCACTCATCATTTTCCCACTCTTCTTTTTTCTTTCTCCTGTTAAATGCTTCTTCTAACTTATCCAACAGTCGAGATTTATCCTCCTCTGATGCTTTAGAAGCCAAACCTAGATTCAAAATCTGCAATAGTTCATTTTTTGGAGAGGTAAACTTAGTGGCAATTTCTAAAAGGCTAAGTGTCCAAATATGGTTATAGTACCAGCCTTCTATTAAATAAGGAATAAGATAATCTAATGCTTCATCTTCTTCTTGAATCCACCATAATTTATGATGAACGAAATCGCTAAATAGTTCAGTAAAATCTTTGCTACCAATGCGCTTTTCTGCAATAGTTAAATTTTCTGTTTTGGTTAATTTTTTTAGACGAATTCGGAAATGATTTATTGCTTGCTTATTGATGTCGCGTATCTCTGGTTTTGTACGCACCTCAGGTATCAATAAATCATCTTTCAAGAATTTTGCATACTTTTCATCTAATTCTAATTGTTCGGGTAAAATGAACGAATATTTCTCATATAGTTGTTCTAATTTACCCCTGACATCGTTAACACCGAGCATCTCCTTTAAAAATTCTTCATCGGGACGACGCATCATAGCTAGAATGTAAATAGCTCGCTTATCTTGTGGGTTTCGTTTACAATGAACCAGAAAACGGTTAACAGTTTCTACAATTACTTGTTCTGAAGGTGTCTTATATTTCTTCTGAGTATCTTGAGATACAGGAGCTAAAATTTCTTCTGAGCTATATTCACCCCAGTTTGAAGCTATTTGCTCTATAACAAAAGGAATACCAAGACTAAATTCAGCTATTTTTTCGACTTCTGAATCTTCAATGTCGTAATTGTTTCCACTAAAATATTTTTTGATGCTTGCTTTGTCAAATCCATTAAGAGAGCGGCTAATCAGATAAGGTTGGGAGAAATCCTGCTTATAACCCCGAAAATACACCCCAGCATCTAATTGCCCTAGGGAATTCGCTGCTTCATAACGAACATCTTTATTTTGATCTTTGAGTAAGTCAATTAGTAAATCAGTAGCTCGTAATCTGTTTAATTTTCCTAGTGCTATTGCTAGCTCACTTTTTGTGGGAGGTTGTTGATATTTTTGAGAAATTTCATTGTTATAATTCACATTTTCTAAATAATTAAATGCGTAAGTGAAAGAAAAATAATCTTGAAGTAATAAATGACGAAAACGATAGATTTCTTTTGATTGATGATGAGTTTTAATTAATAAGTATAAATTTTGAGCAAATTTAATAAATTCATTTATATTTTCTTTTTCAGGGATAACTCGCTCAAAAATATCCTGGAAAATTTCATTGTCATCTGGTCGCAAATCACTCATCATCAAGATTGCAACTTGTCCTAATATTAGCTTAAGCTCCAAAAGGGAACAATGAACAGTAATTCCTTTTTCTTCCTGTTTTTTATGCTCTCTGAGATAACTATTATTTAAAAAGTTATCGAATAACTGGTCTGGATTGGCTACTGCGATCAATTGTTCAGCTTCGCTTTCATTATTCTCTTGATTATTTACATATGGCAATACTAAAACAGTCAAAAGAAATGGTGTGCGAATCATTTTCAGCAAAGCCAAATTTTTAGTTAGCACAGTCCAAAGCTTATTAAAGAAAGCAACTTTACGATCGAAAATATGCTCTAAATAATTTTTTATTTCCTTATAATTTAATTGCTTGAGAAGTACTGCACCATTTAAATTGAGTTTTTTACTATCATCTTCACTGATTATTTCTTCATAATCTCGCTCGCGACAGGTTACAATCATTTTCTGATTGTCTCCATATTCTGCTTCAAATTCTGATAGTTTTTGAATAAAATTTACGCGATAGTCTTGTGGTTTTACATTTGGATCTTGTGAATTAGAAACATTGGCCGGAAGTTCGTCCAATCCATCAAGCATTAATAAAACTTTCTTTGCTCGAATTTGCTGCTCAAGTGAATTTTCATCTAACTCTGGACAAACAATTTTAGTTTCACGTAGCAACCAATCAATTATCGGCTCATTTGTTTCACCATTCCATGACCTGATTGCTGCGAATATTGGTAATGATTTATTACCATTTCCAAGTCTTTCTTTACCTTGATTTTTAGCAAAACTTCTTAATAATACTGTTTTGCCAGCACCAGGTTCACCTAGTAGTAAAAGACGGTGTTGATAAGTCTCAAATATTTTTTCTAGACTAGTTAATTCGTTACTCTTGCTGTTATTTATATTGGGATGATTTTTAACCAGATTAGATTTCTGTTCAAAATTGCGTGCAAAATCATAGAATTTTAAGGAATCATGTTCAATTTCTGAGTCAAAATATTCGCAGAAATTTTGTAAATAATCTGTAATAATTTGTTCTGTATTCATGTTTATTTATCTCTATTAAAATAAGTAAGTTGGCGCAAAAAAATATCACTATATTAAGAAACGTAACGAAGATAAGACCCTCCTGCCTATTACCAATTACCAATTACCAATTACCAATTACCAATTACCAATTACCAATTACCAAATTAATTATGTCTCACTTTACAACTATTAAGGTTCAAATCAAAAACGGTGAAGTTTTGCATCAGGTGTTGCAAGATTTAGGTTATCAAGTCGAGTGCAATACTAAGGTGCGGGGATATCGGGGAGATACGACTAATGCTGAATATGTGATTCGACAAAATAATGGTTACGATTTGGGTTTTCGTTGTCAAGGTGAAAGTTATGAAATAGTAGCTGATTTTTGGGGTGCGAAGATTAATCAAAAGCAATTTGTTAATTCAATTACTCAAAAGTATGCTCATAAAACTTTGATGGCTACTGTGGAGGAACAGGGTTTTAATGTTGAGGAAGAGGAAGTTTTAGAAGATGGTACCGTGAGGGTTGTTGTAGGGAGTTGGGTTTAACTTAAACATATGGGTTTAATTCCCCACCGCTCAAAGTTGAAAGAATTGGGTTGGGGTTTAAATCCCCATCCCAATTCCAAACTTCTTCCAACTTCTATCTTCCGCTCAAACCTTCGTTTAAGTTTCACCCCACCCCTAACCCCTCCCCGCAAGCGAGGAGGGGAATTAAAAACTGATTTAAAAAAATAATTAGCAATAAAAATCATGTCACATTTCACAAGCATAAAAACTCAAATCAAAGATAAAGACGCATTAATAAAAGCTTTGGCTGATGTGGGTTTTAAAAATCTGGAAGTTAATGACACCGCACAAAGTTTATATGGTTATCAAGGTGATGTACGCCCGGAAACTGCTGAGGTGATTATTCGCCGTAAATATATTGGTTCATCTAGTAATGATATTGGTTTTAAATTACAGGATCATGGACAGTTTCAAGCGATTATATCTGAATTCGATCGCGGTAGATATAATCAACAATGGTTAAATCAGGTGATGCAGCGTTACGGTTATTATAGTTGCCTTTCGCATAGTCAAATATAGACAAATATCGACTATCTACTTAGTTTGAGTTAGTATCCTGTATGGGACAAGCAATACGACAAAAGCCGGATTTATGCTTGTATCCTGGCACGTTAACTAACCTTGGTTGAACTACACAACCCTTAATCCCCTGGCTAAAAGCATCGGGGAATTCTTTTCTTAAGATGTTATAAGAAGCATTGACATCGGCATTTATTAAGCCAGATTTGGAACGATATAAGCCACGTTTGATTCTTGTACCGCTTGGTTTCCAATTATCCGGTTTATTTCCTAACTCCGGAATATCATCAAGTTCGAGAAAACTACACTTGCTAGTATAAGATTCTTCCCTTGTATAAACTTTTATTCCTGCTAAAAATCCTTTGTAAGTCAACATATCAACAAATTTCTTATGAGGTAAAGAAACGAATTTTTGATTGTTTACTTTTCCCATATTACAATTACCGAAGCCCTTCGGGCTTAAGTAAGAAGTAAAAAGTAAGAAGTAAAAAGTAAGAAGAATAAGCCCGAAACATGGTATAAAGCCTCGTCTTTTAAAGACGAATAAAAACTAAATTATCATTATTTGAATCCTCGTCC
>JBCCSG010000185.1:0-13851 GCA_039200565.1 Cyanobacteria bacterium P01_D01_bin.50
TAGGTTTGGAATCGGGATTAATAGGAATAGGTTTGATGGTAGGAATAGCCGGAATCTCTGCTGGAGTTGAATTATTGGGAGTAGCTTTGGGAGTAGGAGATGGGCTTGTTTTACTATTATCTACGGCTTTCCATTCTGAGAGGGAACGTTTAATTGCATTTTCAAAATTTTTGGACACTAAAAGAACTTCAACAATTTCATCTGGTTTGTTAGTATCCTCCTGAATTTGAGCGTAAACAAAACTGTTATCAAAGTTAGGTTTACCCAAAATTAATTTATGATTTTTCTGATTATTCAGGGTAATATCAATAGTTCCTTGGGGTTGTTTGAAGCCGAATTCCGATAGTTTGTCAGCAGAGGTAGTTAAAGTGCGTTCGCTTTCTTCCTTTTCTAACAAATTTAATAAAAAGGCGACTATAGCATCATTAGCAGGTACGGTATCGGGAGATTTCATTAACCATTTACTACTATTTGACTCTTGAGAACGTTCTAAAATTATTGTTTCTGATGGAGTCGTTATTTTCAGTGTTTTGACATCTTCTTCTTTAAAAGAGAAAAGCTGTTGCTTTTTTTTCTTAACTTCCTCTTGTTGAGACTTCCACTGAATCTCATAGAAATAAACAAAACCACCCAACAAGACTGCTAGTAGTAATAAAACTAAAGTTGTTCGCTGTAATTTCATCTTAAATCAATTATCGGTATTGTTAATTTTTCATTGATAATTGTTTATCGTCTTTGAAACCAAAGAAGTGCTGCCGCTGCGAAAGCAAGTATGGGAAAAACGAATATTGAAGATAATGCAATAAGATTTGCTTGTGCTTCAGAAAGGTTTAGACGACGATTTTTCGCTTCTTTAGGACGAATCGAAAGAGGTTGTGAATCTTGTTTGCTCAACCAAGTAATTGAATTGAGAAACACATCTCCATTTAGTTGCTGAGAAAAGAAACCATCTGTAATAAAATCGGAATCTCCAAATACTACCATTCTTGATTCAGTAGGTTTTTTTTCTTCTGAAGCTGTCGGAGTGGGGGATGGAGAGGGAGAGGGAGAGGGGGTAGAGGGGGAAGCTTTCGGTGTTGGGGAAGCTTTCGGTGTAGGTTTAGCTTTTGGGGAAGCTTTTGGTGTTGGGGTAGGTTTAGGAGTTGCTCCCGCTTTTGGTGTTGGAGAAGTTGTCGGAGTTGGTGTGGATTTAACTACTGGTTTAGCTGCTAACTTCTTAGTCAAAGCAACACCCAAAGTAAGAGGGCCAGGGCGATCGCCATTTTCGTTAAATTCGAGTTCTTCGCTTTCCCAATCGCTTTCAGCCCAAGTAGCGGGTAATGCTTCGGTTAATAACAAAGGTGTACTTTCAACATCATCGACGGGATTAGTTTCAATGGGACGGGCTAACTTGTATATAGATATACCATTTTGAAATTCTTTTGTGATGGGATGTTCTCCGTATTCTGTGACAACAGATATACCGGGAGGTTGTTGTTGAGCACTTTCTGAAGCATTAATCGCCAAACGCCGATCTAAAGTGACTCCCCATTCTTGTAACAAAGCGTCTAATTCGGGATCGACACCTGGATCCACCATCACTAATAAATTACCACCACCACTGACATAATCCTGCAAAGCTTGAATTTCCCCATCTAATAAAGTCCGTTGGGGGCCAGCAAGAATTACAGCATCAGCATCTGAGGGAATCTGAGCAGTTTGGGTTAAATTCAAAGGTTCGGCAACATAATTTTGGTCGGCTAAAGCTTGAACAGCTTCGGAAATTTTATTTTCTCCACGTTCTAATTGACGTTCGCCGTGTCCTTGGAGAAAATAAACTTTCTTAGTATTGGGGTCATTAATTTGTACCAAACGATTAGTTAATCTTGATTCAGAAAGGCGTTCCTGTGGATTCACTACCTGTACTAATTGCTGATTTTCATCAGATTCTAAATAGACTTCACCATAATCTTTGACATCAAATTTATTAGTCAAATTTGGTCTAGCTAAAGGATCTACATATTCAAATTGAAAATTTTTATTTTGTCGCCGATAATTTTCCAGTAAATCCTCATCTAAAGGGTTTTTATTAGTATCAAATATCCAAACTTTTACGGGTTGTTCTAAATTTTTGACTACTTTCAGGGATTGAGGAGCAAGAGTAAACAAATTAGTCTCAGTTAAATCGGTACGGATATTGTAGCGAGTAGCTAAAAAATTAATTAGTCCTAAAATTGCGACTACAGATAAAGTGGCGATTAATGCATTCGTACTAACTTGAGTCGAACGACGATTCCACCATTTAGTAGAATAGCTTTGCCATAGTAACCAAATAACGGCGATCGCTAATCCTAAAATTATCAATACCAGCGGGATTATTCCCCAATCTTCCGACACAAAACCCACCGTCAAACCTGCTGTTATTAGAAACGGTGCCAACCAGATCGTATACTTTCCAATTCTTTTCATCAGATATAAATTAAATCTCCAAGCTCAAAGGTTAAAGGTTCAAGGTTAAAGGTTCAAGGTTAAAGTTCAAATTTAATAACTCCTAACTCCTAACTCCCAACTCCCAACTCCCAACTCCCAACTCCTAACTCCTTACCCCTGTACAGACGTAGCACTGCTACGTCTGCGACAACTCCCAAATCCTAACCACTAACTCCTAACTCCCAACTCCTAACTCCTAAAAACTATTGACGTTGAAAGCGAAATGCATCAATTGATTGTGCGGTAAGAAAAATACCTAGAATAATATAGCTGAAAAATAATACCAGACTACCAGTATCAAATATCCCTTGAATCATGTTGTTGTAATGCTGTAATAAGGATAAATGACTCAAAATTTCTCCTATAGGACCACCGATAGTTTTGGCAATTAAATCAATAAATAACAACATTAAAATTACTGCAAAAGTGAGAACTGCGGATAAAATTGTGCTGTTAGTCAAAGATGAAATAAACATTCCCAAAGATAAAATTGATGCTGCAAGCAAAATTAATGCTAAATGACCGAGTAAGGGAATCGTAAAGTTAGCCGCTGGTTCTGATGCACTTAAAACTATGGCTTGTAATACCATCAACGGTAAAATCAATGTGATGAAAAATGTTAATACACCTAATAACTTTCCTACAGCTACAGCCCAGTTAGTGATGGGAGATGTGGCTAAAAGTTCCAAAGTTCCGCGCTTGCGTTCTTCTGCATAAAGCCCCATGGAAAGAACAGGCAATATGAATAACAAAAGCCATCCCATTCTGTCTAAAAATGCTTTAATAAATTCGTAGGGAACATCTATAGCAGGTATTGGAAATCCAAATCTTTGTGCCCTTAACTCTAAATCCGCAACTGCTGCTAAAATCCCTTCTGGACCTAATAAAATTAAGACAAAAAATAATCCAGCTAAAAACCAAAAAATACCGGCAATGGCATAAGCCAAAGGTGATACAAAATAGGTTTGTAATTCTCGACGATAAATAGCAATTATATTACCCAGTACTATACCCATTTAAGCAGTTTCTCCAACATTTACTTCTTCATCTTCTATCTGGGTTTCGTCTTGTTTTTCTTCCCGAGTCAACTGTAAAAATACATCTTCCAAGGTAGCGTTAATCCGCCGCATTTCGTGTAAACCAAATCCCGCTTGATACAAAGCCGAGGCGATAGTACTTCCCGGTTCAGTTCCCGGTTCCGATACTATCCGCATTCTGACGCGGTTTTCTCTAAGTTGATTTTTACCGCCGACAACCGATTCTACCAAGTTAACACCAGGTAAATTTTGCAACATTTGTTTAGCTAAAGTAGCTTCTCCTTCAATTTCTAATTCATAACCGGAACCGCCGGTTAACTCTTTCATTAAATTGTCCAGTGTATTAGTTGCGACAACTTTTCCGCTATTGATAATTGCTACGCGGTTACAAGTCATGCTGACTTCTGGCAAAATGTGCGTAGAAATAATAATTGTATGACTGCCAGCGAGGCTTTTTATTAAATTGCGTACATCTATGATTTGTCGGGGATCTAGCCCTACCGTGGGTTCATCAAGAACGATCGCAGGTGGATCGTGGACAATTGCTTGAGCAATGCCAACTCTTTGACGATATCCTTTAGAAAGTTTGCGAATTAGTACCTGGCGCTTCTGTGTCAAATTACAGCGTTCCATTGCTGCTTGTACTTTACTTTTGCGATCGCCAGCACTAATGCCTTTAATACGTGCGACAAAAAACAAAAAACCTTCCACCGTCATTTCTGGATACAACGGTGGATTTTCTGGTAAGTAACCGATTTTTTGTCTTACCGCCAAAGAATCCTCATGGACATCAAAACCAGCAATCCGCGCCGTACCGCTCGTTGCCGGTAGATAACCAGTTAAAATCCTCATGGTAGTGGTTTTTCCGGCACCGTTAGGTCCTAAAAAACCCAAAATTTCTCCTTCTTCAACACTGAAAGTAACATCCTCTATAGCTGAGGTAGAACCGTATACTTTATTCAGATGCTCAACTTCAATCATTTAATTCAAATGCTACGCTTGGGTACAACAAATTTATATTAATACCAACAACCATTATCGATAATAATAAACGTTCATTTTAGAGAAATTGGACGTGAGTTATAGGACATAGGACATGGGGTATTGCAAAATTAAGAACGGACGGAGTTTTAAACTTTTTCCAACACCGGAACTAAAAACATACTAGTATTTTTTGTGACTTACAAAGCAGAAAAAATGAGTATAAAACACTATGTTATATACAACATATAAAAAATGAGGGTATACAGTATTACATATTATTGAGTACCACCGGAGTTAGTTCTCCCAAATGCCCTTTCGGCCCATTTACGCCTTCGGCGTGTGGGCGTAGCCCAATGCTCTTTTTAATAAACAATGGTGAATTCGAGCTTAACAACGACAGTTTATGTCAACCCAGTCACTGGAAGTGATACCAATAATGGTTCGAGATTGTCTCCCTTTAAAAGCCTTAGTCATACGTTAAATTCTGTTCGTCCACCGGTAATTATTCAATTAGTTTCTGGAATTTATCATGCTGCAAACGGCGAAGTTTTCCCACTAATTGTTCCCGATGGCGTTTGGATGGTGGGTAATGAAGCAACCAAAGGTGGAGGTATTTTAATTGAGGGAAGCGGTGAGTATCAAACTAAAAGCTTCGGCTTACAAAATATAACCATAGTTCTTGGATCCAATGCCCAATTAATGGGTGTAACAGTTACAAATCCGATTAATAAAGGTACGGGTGTTTGGATTGAATCGACATCGCCTACTGTCGCCAATAATACTTTTATAAAATGCCGCAGAGAAGGAATATTTATCAGCGGTAATGCCAAACCAGCTATTTTAGATAATATTTTTTTCCAAAATGCTTCTGCTGGGTTGGTAATGGCACGCAATTCTAAAGGCGAAGTATTGCGAAATACGATGCAAAAAAATCCTATCGGTATTGCCATCAGCGATTTTGCCGCACCTTTGGTAGCTAATAATAAAATATGGTCAAATCGTACGGGGATCGCTTTGTCCCGAGAAGCACGTCCAGTACTTAGAAATAATCTGATTGCCGATAATTCTTCAGGGGGTTTGTTGCTTAACGGTAATTCCACTCCCGATTTAGGTAGTTATCAAGACCCCGCTGGTAATATTTTTCGCGATAATAATGAGTACGATGTACAAAATACTACGTCAATTAAATTATTATGTGCGGGTAATTTCTTGAATCAGACTTTGGTAAAAGGATTGGTAGAATTTGTTGCCACCACCACAGATAATCCCAGACAGTTATCTGTTAATAGTAGTTTCCCCGATTTAAACGGACATTGGGCAGCACTTTTTATTGAAGCATTGTACGAAAAAGGATTAATTAGCGGACAGGGTAATGGTACATTTGCACCAGAAGCACCGATTACTCGCGCGGCTTATGCTACAGTCATTTCTAAGACTTTTAAATTCGCTTTAAAAAATAAAGTAAGTAAATTCACAGATGTTCCAGCAGACTTTTGGGCAGCCCCCGCTATTTATCGCAGCGCTAGTATGGGCTTTGTCGGCGGCTTTGGCGATGGTTCATTTCGTCCGGGTCAAAATTTATCTAAAATTCAGGCAATAGTGTCAATTGTTAGAGGATTGAAACTCAAGGGCGGAAAACCGAACATTTTGACAATTTACCGCGATCGCGCTCAAATTCCCAGTTACGCTACCAAGGCAATGGCGATCGCTACCCAAAAATTATTAGCGATCAATTACCCCCAAACTGAGCAATTGGAACCTTTAAGGGATATAAGCCGCGCTGAGGTGGTAGCGTTGATTTATCAAGCCTTGGTACTTTTGGGTAAGCAAAAAGCGATAGTTTCTCCCTACATCGTTAAACCCGATGTGAATATACCTTCATTTAGCGATTTAACAGCACATTGGGCAGAACCATTTATCCGAAGTTTAATTAGCCTAGATTTAACTAGCGGTTACGCTGACGGCACATACCAACCGGATACACCAATGACACGGGCGCAATATGCTACCTTAATCGTGAAAGCTTTTAATCCCAGGCCAAAGCGCTATTTGGGTGATTTTTTCGACATTCCACCCACTTTCTGGGCATATAAAGCCATTAAAGCTGCTGCACAGGGTGGTTTTGTGGGAGGATTTAGCAATGGTACCTTTCGTCCTCAAGAAAACGTGCAGCGGTTACAAGTGATTGTTTCCCTAGTCAACGGGCTTGGATTACCAACAGCTCACGATGACGTGTTACATAACTTTACAGATGCTCAAAGCCTTCCCAAATATGCCCGAACGGCGGTTGCAACTGCTACACAACAAAAAATTGTGGTAAATTATCCAGACCCTCTAAAAATCGAACCAAAACGGGAAGCAACGCGAGCTGAAGTAGCAGCAATGGTTTATCAAGCACTGGTAGCCACAAAACGCACGTCTCCCATTAATTCACCCTATATAATTTTTCCTACCGGCAATTGACCAGTAGAATATATTCACGATGTTATTTGTAATTAGTCGCAACTTCAGACGAGTCAATTACCTGCGGTTTACTGTAGGCTGGCGAAGGCAAGATTTAGGTAACCGCTGTAATTAACTAGCCCAGCAGTTGGCCAATTTTGGTAAAAACATACCAGTTTTTCGTCTCGCTTGAATTATCTTTAAACACGGGTAGGTTAATTGCTCTTAGAGAGTACATCCTATAATTCGGTGAGCCAAGGAACTTAAACGAGTTTGCTAGTTACTAGGATTAGATCCCCTTGCAGTTACTAGCACTTAACCACAACTAGAGACTGGCATTCCTCACCAAATAAATTGGAAATCTCCTACCCGCAAATAAACATAAAGGCAATTTGTATTTTGTAAGGAAATGCACCAGGAGTACCAGTCGTAAACCACCATTAGCTATAGGTTACACCGTTCTCGGTGAAGGCAATTCTGAACATTTAGGAGCGCTACCCAGTTAAATAAGAGATACTTGGGAATAGTACACCGTATCAAAAGGCACTTTATTTTTTTTGCAGATGGTAGCAGAATATATGCCCATCATCCCCAGTTTCCGATCCATGTTCACCCAAACCTCGAACGTGACTAACAATTTAGCAGTATCCCTGTTAACACATTACAGTTTCGATCTCGGTGGGTATGTTGCCAGCGAGTTAGTCAAGCGTTGGGAAAAACAATATCCGTCAAATTGGGTGCATCTGGCAGTAATAGAAGCATTGTATCAAGGGCGTTACAAAGCAGTTTCGGTACAGCAAATATTAACTCTTTGGTTGAGAAGAAATCATCCTAGCTATCATTTCAACTTTGAGTTTGAACGCTTAATTTGCAACAACTTACCCCAAGATTTGAAATGGAATAGCTTGCCACCAGCATTACCAGCAGTGAATATGAATAATGATTCTACTATCAAGGAGGCAATGAGGAATTATCAATTATCGCAAACAGTAAATTCCTCACATCAAAGAAATCTTCAAAGCCAACAAGCTATAGAAGAGCCAGTAGAAGCGAATAATTACCATACACCAGAATTAGTAAGTGCCGAAGCCGAAGAAGACTTCAACGCTCAAAATGTATCAAAAGCACTTCCCGCCTCATCTGGTATGGTTTTATCCACGTCCAAATCTCAAACATCAACCATCCGTAACCCAGCCTCACCAACCTTAACAGAAATAAGAAACCATATTATTACAGATTCGGCAAGTAAAGAATTAGAACAAAAACAATTAAAACAATCGGAATCATCAGAAAAACCTTTAATTCGCAAAACTCTAGCAAAGCTCCTGCCCCCTGCTAGAAATCATCCTCCCATCGAACAATTTACCCCAGAAAAAAATGATACTTCCGAAACATTTACCTCGAAGCTTAAAGCCATTGTGACGGAGAAGTGAAGAAAGATGGGAAGGTGGGGAGATGGGGAGAATAAATTATTTTTAACTACTCCCTACTCCCTATTCACTACTCACTGTTGACTGTTATTTCATCGTCTCGATTTGGGCTTTTAATCCGTTGTTTTTGAATTGTCTGACTAATTGGTTGGCTTTGTCGCGATTGTTGAATATTCCTGCTTGCATTACTCTTTTTCCTCGTCTGAGACTGCGGAATGCGTCGGGAACAATGAATTTTACTAGTTCCTGCTGTCTGGGAGTTACTGCTTCGACTATTACCCGATAACGGGAACTTGTTTGAGGTGGATTTTGAAAGATGGATGAATTTGCTGCAACTCTCGGTGCTGGCACATTCATGTTGCCATTCTGACTTCCGGGGATTCTGGCGTTAGGAGCGTCTAAAAGGGCTGATTCACCTCTAGGGGCTGGTTGCAGTATTGGCAATGATGAAGGCGTATTTGCTGGGCGCTGTGTTGGTTTTGGTGCTATGGGTTGAGATGCTATTTCGGGTGCGGCGAATTCGATTGTATTCGGCTGCACTTTCACGTAATTGAATTGTTCTTCGTTACTTGTACTGGGTGTTGTTTTGGAGCCACGCGAGGGAGGCTTGAGTAATGTTGGCGTGCGTCTGGGAGCTTGAGGAATTGTCGCTTTTACCGGTGCAGCAGTTGCTGTAACATTCACTTTTCCTGCAATGCGATCGCTCGCTAATTTATTACCGTAAGCGGAAATTTCTTGTTTGGCAGCTTCGGCGTTGATATCATAGCGCCCGTTGAAACTAAATTGGTTACCGCCGGGATTGGATGAATTACCTAAATCTGGTATTGCTTGAGAAATTGCTACCAAACCGTCTTCTTTGTTGTTAAAGATAGAATTATTTCGCAAAACAGGGCGAGAGGAAGCTTGAACTACAACGCCGGTTCTGTTATGTGAAATTTTGTTACTAATTATTTGAGGAGATGCATTTTGGGCAATATTGATCCCAAAGCCCGTATCTTGAAAGGTATTTTTCTCGATGGAAGGTTGAGATTTTCCTGAAACTGTAATCCCATTCGCGCCGTTGCTATAAAAATAATTATTGCGAATTTGAGGCGCAGCTGTACCCATTACTGCAACTCCATCTTGGGTTGAACCTGTAAAGGTATTTTTTTTCACTATTGGCTGATCGGATTCAATCCACAAACCGTAACCGCGAGAATTGGGATTTATTACCGTCACCCCAGCTAATGTAGCTTTACCACTAGCAAAAACAGCCATGTTTTTACTGCCGTAGTAGCGACTGAGATATTCGCCACCCCCTTGAATGATAATATCTTTACCAAGACTGCGAACATCTCCTTGAATGGAAACGCTGCCTTTGATTATTAAGGGAAATTGTTCTCCATTTTGGGCGCTGTAAGTACCTTTGCTCAGTCGAATTACGGTATTATCTTTGGCAACTCGTAACGCTTGAGTAATCGTTTTGAATGGAGTGCTTTCGCTACCATTTGTCTTTGTGTCATTTCCAATACTTGGGTTGACAAACAGTACATTAACCTGAGAAATTGAACTCTCATTGAGGGTTTCACCCTCTGACATCAACGGTACCTGAGCAATGGCTGTCTTAGAGCTTGGACTCAGTACAGCCGCAGTTGTTGCAGTTAGTATTGCTGTAAAAAATAAAACAAAATAACGAGAAGATGTACGCATATGAGAATCGAGGTGGGAACATGATATCAAGGCTTGAATAGTCTGCTTTAGCCACAGAATATTAGTCTTGTTTAGCCGAGATGAATTGGGGTGTTTAATCACTTTTCTCGCACTCCTTACATTCCAAGTGACGTTTTTATACCCTGATGAATGAGGATATTCAAAATCTCACTAAAATTGTCTACTAAGTAACTTGAGAATTTTGATTTTGCGGAAAGTTAAGCCAGTCGGGTCTTGAGGTCTCCCTTAGTCTCGGAATCAGCTACCCCCTAATTCCGGGGAATGGCATTTGATCCAAATTTTCCAAGACGGATTTGAGAGAACGCTACTGTAAGCTTTGATACAAATTTTATATCAATTATGGAAAAAATCCCCTAAGATTAATCCAAAATCCGATTGCTGGCGATAGCTACTTTTAATACAAAGCAATTTAAAAAAAAAATCAACGATGATAACAACATTAGGAACATGAAACAGGCTGACTGTTACGATGAAGGCAATAATGGGGTTGTTGTAATGGTCGAGCCATACAGCCAAAAAGAGCAAGTACAGCAAGTTGTTCTGCGAATTCTAGATGCAAATTTAGACCGTGTTCGCGAAGGCTTGCGTATTATCGAGGAATGGTGTCGCTTTGGCTTGAATAATAGCGATTTTAGTCGAGAATGCAAGAATTTACGCCAAGAAGTAGCCAAATGGCATACTACTGAACTAAGGGCGGCACGAAATACACCCGGCGATCTCGGAACTGAACTTAGTCATCCTCAAGAAGAACAACGCTCAAGTCTCAAATCGCTCCTACAAGCTAACTTCTGTCGAGTAGAAGAAGCCCTGCGGGTGCTTGAAGAATACGGTAAGCTTTATAGAAACGGTATGGGTAAAGCATTTAAGCAAATTCGCTATCGTGTTTATACTCTCGAAAGTAATTTAATGGGCTTTTCTCTATATCAACAATTTTTGCGATCGCGTTTGTATTTAGTTACCTCCCCAAGCGAAAATTTAATTAACACTGTAGAAGCTGCCCTCAAAGGTGGACTCAGCATGGTACAGTATCGTGATAAAACAGCTGATGATGCTATTCGTTATGAACTGGCTAGGAAGCTCAAGGGGCTATGTCACGCCTATGATGCTCTATTTCTGGTCAATGACCGTGTAGACTTGGCTTTAGCTGTAGATGCCGATGGCGTACATTTGGGACAGCAGGATATACCTATATCCGTTGCTCGCAATTTACTTGGTCCTCATCGATTGATAGGTCGTTCTACCACAAATTCGGAGGAAATGCAAAGGGCAATTACCGAAGGTGCGGATTATATTGGTGTTGGGCCAGTTTACGAAACTCCAACTAAAGAAGGTAAAGCAGCAGCTGGTTTGCAATATGTTAACTATGCGGCGAAGAATTGTCCAATACCCTGGTTTGCGATTGGTGGAATCGATCCCAATAATCTAAATGATCTAATCGAAGCTGGAGCAAATCGTGTAGCAATAGTGCGAAGCATTATGCAAGCTGAACAACCCACTTTGGTGACACAATATTTTCTATCTCAATTACATCGCCCGACTACAGTAGATAGCAAGTTGTTGTATGAACAGTCTTAAGTTACAAGTAAACGGTGAAATCCGTAGTTGTTTTGAGGAAACCACTTTACCCGATTTACTCGTGCAATTAGGTTATAACCCTCGCTTGGTTGCAGTCGAGTATAATGGCGAAATTTTACATCGTCAATATTGGGAACAAACAAAAGTACAGCAAAACGATCGTTTGGAAATAGTTACTATTGTTGGAGGAGGGTAATATCAGTTATTGGTTTACCTTGGGAATATCTTACGTTAGCATAAATCATTGAAAGATCAACTAGCTTTGGTATATTTCCATTAGCTCTGGCTGGAAGTTTGACAACGTTCCAACTAATCACCAACTACTAACTACTAATTTAACAAACAACTCTTTTTTAATCCCATTCGTTTTAGTAACATTGATAAGAGTAATGATATTGTAAGTAATATCATCCAACCGATAATTTTGATCGTGATTATTTGAGCAAGGCTGAAGTTAGCTTGACTAAATGTTTTTGTACTGATAGATAAAAATATTTGCGAGAGAATGCCGTTTATACAAAAAATCCCTAAGCTGTATTTTGATAGCAGTTTAGTTATTTTCACTGCGGGTGATGGTAAATTATTTTGTTTGATGGATGCAAAACATATAAATATCGCCGGTATGCTCAAGATACAGGGGAATGCTGCATAATCTAAGGGACGTAGGGTGTTTGAAAGTTAAGTTAAGATTTTATACTCTATCTTCATTATTACAGCAGTACAGCATATAATTAAGGTTTTATTAGTTTTACTTAGAGAGTAAGATTTATTTTCTATCCAAGAAAAGTTTTTGTAGATATATATGCCTAAAGCGATATAAACAAACCAATAAATAATTAAGGGACATTCCATTTTAATTAAAAATGTTAATACCTGATTTCCAAATAATCCACAAATCGTGGCATAAATAGATAAAAACACTAATCCCTGAATAAGCTGCCACTTTCGAGTAGTATATTTAGAAATATTATTTAAAAGCTGAAAATCTTATCCCTTTTGCCTTCAGCATGACAGCCTCTTGCCAAGAGTATTGTGCATTAAAAATGCACAACAGCTTAGTAATAGTAACGAAAATATTTTTTTGCTGATTTAGCCAACTTCTAAGTAATATAAAAATCAGCATTAGCTGCAATATTATGAGCAAATAATAAGCACCTGTAAATACTTCACCTTTTAAGATTGCATTGATAATTTATGTATGGGAATTTCCATCGATAATTTTTAATCCTGTTGCTACACCAAACCAAAATAAAGTAGGAATAACCAGACGAATCAAACGTTTTTTTAATAAAGGTAATTTTGATTGTATTGAAGACTGGGCTATTTGACATTCAAAAATTATAAAATAAATAGTTAGAAAAACTGGAACGCAGAATATTAAAGGAGCAAATAAAGTTTCTAAAATTCCATTGCTTGTGATAAAAGTAGACCGAGGAACAAAGATTGCATGATAGGATACTACCGAAGTAATACTTATTGCTTTGAGAAAATCTAAGAAAAAAAATCTTTCCGAAACTTCAGAAGAAAATCGGACTCTAGTTTGCTCTTTCATGTCAGTTAATAGAGTTAGGATTTAGGAGTAATTAGAATAACTAAGTAGGTTGGCATTGAAAATAGTAATTGGGATAAGGCAAGCCGGTAAGCCGGCAAAAGGCAAGCTTGAACAAGGGTTTGAGGGTAATTAACCCAAGCTGTAATATAGCTTGGTTTATTTGTGCCGACTTACTTAAATCTTTTCAAAAGTGTTTCTATAGTAAGTAATTAATCGGACTTTATATCAGACACTTTATTTTTTGATAGATAATCTAATAAATAGGTAGTACCCTAATAAGTTTTTGGTTTTCTAAGGTAGAGGCTCCGGAGGTAAACTTAGAGGAGTGAAGAGTTTGTTTAACTGATATAAATTAATCAAACATATCGGCTTATGGGAATGATATTATATCTTTTCTATTTGCATTGAATAGAGTAAACATATGACTCAAAAAAAACTCTGCGCTCCTCCGCGCCTAACTCCTTATTCCTCTGCGTTAAAAAAGATAATGTCAATGCCAACGGAAATGATATTACTTGCTATATAACTGTCAAATTTTAGTCATAGATAATAATTAAGCTTAAACAATCATATTTTTTCAAACCTTATTCAAAGAACGTTTGACTACATTAATTAACAATTTAGGAATTCTACCCCCAGAGAATACTGATAA
>JBCCSG010000186.1:0-13808 GCA_039200565.1 Cyanobacteria bacterium P01_D01_bin.50
TGTTTAGAGAATAATACAAAATTGTAAACAAACATAATTCATTACCAAATTCAGCAACGCCGAAACTTCTGCTTGGACGTTTTAGCTTATAGCAATAAAGACGGCGCAGACATACATCAATTCCCATGTCACGCACCTGGTTTTAAAGCTAGGGGGACTATAGCACGGAATCAACTCGTTGCTTTTTATCAACTAAGTAAGAACTCTTTTCATATTTCTCCACAGACTTTTCCAAAGAATGCTTATGGTATCGAATTTGGCCACAGCAACAAATGCATAGACCTTGAGAGCGGAAGGTCACAAGATGGAGTGAATATAGACCAGGCGGGTTGTCATTTTGAGCGTAGCGGTCACAATAATCAAACTTGGCTTTTAATTCCTGTCAGATGAATTCTTAGTGTTGACAAAGCAATAATGAAAGAGCAATGGGCAGTAGGCAATCGGCAGTCGATTCCCCACCAATAAGGAATACGGGGTTTCAAATAAAGACATATTTTTTCTCGTACTACATACCTTGAAAACCAACAAGCTACGATTACACAGCCCACGTTTGTGGGCTTTGTAGTATTAGCACCAGGCTTCTAGTACAGTTCGGCGTAAATAAGACAACCATTAAAAATGGCTAAAAAGCCTATAAAATCAAACTTGTTACTTGTTACTTGTTACTTCCGCGAAGCGGTACTAGTCTGCGGGCTTTTTGCAAAATTATGATGCTAAGCTAAAAGCTGCTTGCATAATTTATCAAATTCTCTACTTTGGTCTGTGATAATCGTATTTGCTGCTTTTTCTAATAATTCCATATTTTCTTCAGTAGTATCATCCAAATCATCGTTTGCTTCAGTCAATTCTTTTTGAAAGCGATAGTATTGTTTATTACTATTTTGAGCATCGGGCAATAGCTGTCTTAATTGATAATTTGCTACCTCGCTTGCACCATCGAGAAAAATATTAATTAATGGCTGTATCCACTGTAGTTTTCCCCAATTAACTGCTTTATCGTAAGGAAATTTTCTGGTCAGAGAACCTGTACCCAAAGAAGTAACTAAAATATCTTCTAAACTTACTTCTTTACCTTGATTTTGCGAATATATAATCGCTTCTACAATAGCTAAAGCTGTAGGGTTATTAGCAAAAACTGCACCATCAACTAAGGCATAATACTCAGCATCATCGCAACCGCGCATTGCTAATTGATAGGGTTTAAAATAAGTTGGAGCAGCAGAAGTTGCCATTGCTGCTTCTATCATTTTGTAATCGGAACAAAGTTTGCGAAAACTACTTCCTGTATGTCTTTCAAATGTTGGATTGTTGATAAAAAACACAGGAATCCGCAATTCTATATCATAACTAGTGATAAAAAGATTTGTTAATGCATCTGTAAGAGCAGCATCTTTAAAATATTTTTCAGCAACTTTTTCTCTACCTTCTGAAGGATATTTTGGTCTTAACAAATCATCCGCTTCAGTTAAAGTTTCTAAAAATGGCTCGTGAAAAATATTTTTTCCATCTTCTCGGTACATATTGATGATTTCTTCCATACTGTACCGAGCTAGCTTTGGATTATCAGGATTTGGCATAGTTAAAATCATCGCCAAAAAACCTCCCGTGGAAGTTCCAGCAATTAAATCAAACAACTCCCAAATTCGCTTTTGAGTACGTTTTTCAATTTCCTTCAAAATTATCGCTGGAATAATACCGCGAATACCACCACCATCAAGTGATAAAACTTTATATTTAAATGACATATTTCTCCCCTCATTTGCCTTGATTTCTAAGTATCCTACAGGAATGAGAGTGAGAATTTCGCCAAGCTAAATTTATTTTTAAGAAATAGTTGCGAATTGGGTAATAGGTAATGGGTAATGGGTAATAGGAGGAGACAAGGGAAAAATAATTTACTTGCTACTCGCTACTCTCTACTGCTAACGGGAGCCAATGCCCCATGCCCCATACCCCATGCCCAATTACCAATTCCCAATTACCAATCTTTTTACATAGTCAAAGATTGAGAATTAGTTTCAATTAATTTAGCTAAATCTTTGAGGAATGCGGCTGCATGAGCGCCGTAAATAACTCTGTGGTCGCAAGTAATGTTGACTTTCATTACAGTACGTATTCCCATCATACCCTCAGGAGTCGCTACCACTTCCGGACGAGATGCGGCGATCGCCAAAATTGAACCTTGATTGGGTGGCAAAATCGCATCGAATGTATCTACGCCAAACATACCTAAATTAGATATGGTGAAGGTACCGCTGCTGTATTCTTCTGGCTGTAATTGTTTTGCCCGAGCGCGCTCCACCAAAGATTTCCAGTTGCGCGATAAGCTGTAAATATCTTGCTGGTCTGCATTTTGTAGCACGGGTGTAATCAATCCTCCATCATCCATTGCAACAGCTACAGCAACATTAATATTGGCAGGATGTACCATTCCCTGCTCAGAATAATTGGTATTCAATAATGGATGTTTTTGTAATGTCATCGCTACCGCTTTAGCTAGCAGCGCTGTCATTGTGACACCTTTAGATTTTATTTGCTTGTAAAGTTTATTTAATTCGTCGGTAGTAATCGAATAACCTACATGAAACGTGGGTACGGACAAGCTGTGATTCATAGTCCGAACCACAGCATTTTGTAAAGTGGTCAAAGGTACCGTCTGACCGGGAGTGACTGCAACTGGTAATGGTGCAGGAGTTGCTGCTGGGGTAACTTTAGGAGCGCTAGGAGCCGGTGCTACTGCTGGTTGAGTTTGAGGTGTAGCTGGAGACTTACCGGCGGCTATTTCCACATCTTCAGCAATAATACGACCGTGAGGGCCGCTACCTGAAATACCGCTTAAATCAACTTTGAATTCTTTCGCTAATTTACGAGCGCGGGGTGAAGCAATTGTTCTACCGCTTCGACCATTGGAACGATTTTGAGCAGTACCATTAGTAGAACTGCTTGCAGCGGGTTGTGCAGCCGTTTGACCGGGAGCAGTGGCAGCAGCAACTTCAGCTTTTGCGGGTGCTGTACCGCTGGATTTTGCCTGGTTGACTGCGGCTTCAATTTCTGCTTCGGTTTCCGCGAGAAAAGCAATAGCAGAGCCTACAGGAGCGCTACTTCCAGCTTCTACTACGATATGTGCCATGTATCCTTCGTAAAAAGATTCCACATCCATATCCGCTTTATCCGATTCAACAACCACCACGGTTTCGCCTTTCTCAACTTTATCTCCAGGGGACTTTTCCCAAGAGACAATTTTACCTTCAGTCATTGTAGAACTGAGCGCGGGCATAAATATTTCGTGAATACTCATAAGGAATATGGTGGATTAGTTATTTATGGACTTTAATAGTTTTTGACAGGTACCCAATATAATTTTTTCTCCTAAAAAAATTATATTGGGAGCTCTTGACAGATTGCATTGTATCGCGAGGGCGGCTGTGAGGAACTATATTAAAACCACACTTGTCATTTAATCTGTATTTTTGCGTAAGTATCGAAGGTACTCTCATCTTTTAAGTCTGAAGAAATGTAAAGGAATTTCTTCAACTTAACTGAACCGTTTTTCTCTGGAAAAAATTTTTCGGAAATTCCACTTGAAGCATGAAGTTAGGAGTCATGTATCGATTTAAAATTCAAAATGGATAAATAAAACAAACTGTTTAAAATTCCCTTAAGATTTTATGTCGGCAAAGTTCAAGATAATTCTGGTATTAATACTGAGTATATTTGCCACCGTTGTTGTCACTGGAGTTTACAAAATTAAACAATGGCATTCTGATAGATTGTCTACTGCCAAAAAGCAACAGCAAAATAGAGCGCACAATATCTCAGATCAAAAGACCCTTGCAAGTTCATCCCGAATTAAGTATAAGTCAATACCACTAACTAGATTCAACACAATACTTAAAGGTACCGATCCGGCAGCTCTTGCCATTAACGCTTTGGATACAACTGAGTCGAAGAAAGTCACTCGTAAGGTAGAGGTAGTTTATCCCCAACCCGATCGAGCAATGGTAACTATAACCCAAACCAATCTTGCCTCATCGGAACTAACTCCAGTTAAATATCGAGTTGAACTTACAAGCTTTGGACGTTCGCTATTTGTAACTTCGCCTCCTCTATGGCAAATTGTATGGGCTGGTTCTTATCAGCAATGTTTGGCAGACAGAACTAATAGTTTATCGAGTGCAACTTGTCCTTGATCGTGAGTGCTTTCTGGGCTCCATTGTCTGCCGCCAAGCAAGGGTTGCGGCGATGAAATACAACAACCGATGTCAGCCAAAGACTAAACTGTATATCAGATAACAAAATTCAGAATTGTGAATTGTAAATGGTGAATTCACAATTCTGAATTTATTTATATATCGCCGCGAATTTCTTCGATAACGCCGTCGCGCAGAACAATTTCGACCTGCATTTTACTTATGAGGTTATCGCCTTGTTCTGCTCGGAAAAACCCTTCCAACTGGAATTGATTAACTTCTTGATCCAACTCAAGCATTTGTACTTGTTGGAGATTTTGCAGGCTTTGGTTTTTTTGTTCTAGCATCTCGCTCTTTTTTTCATTTACCTGAGTTTGAATATTCTCAATTTGTTGTAGAGTTTGAGGCCCCGGGGGTTGCAAACCTTGCTTCTGAATTTCGGTAATTGCCCGCTGCCCTTGGACATCGATTTGTTGTAACTGCTGATCGGTTTGATTGATTTGAGTTTGTAGTTGCTGCGTTACTTCCTCTTTCCATAGAGGTGTGACAATCGCTTTAACGTTAATAACGCGCTTTAGTAGCAGTTGAGGTTTAGAGATGTCCATAAAAGTGTCTTTTTTTCCCTTTTTAGTTCAATACATGGTGGATTAGTTTAAGCAAACATTTGCTCAATGTTATCGTGATAGCGTTCCATCACAATATGTCGTCGAACTTTAAGAGTTCTTGTCATCATGCCATTTTCCATGGAAAATGGCTCCAGAATCAGTTGAAATGGTCCGATACGATCGTCCGATCGATATCCCGGACGATTTCGCACTTCCCGAATCAACTCTTGCCGAAACAAATCCTGGATCATTTTACTCTCAAGGTTGATTTTTTGGCTGGTGGATGCCGTAACATTGTCTTCCTTAACACATAATTCCACATTTTGAGCTTGCGCCCATTTCTCTAATGCTTCTAAATTTGGCACAATCAAAGCACCGAGACTTTTTTTATCTTGTCCCACAAGCATTATTTGGTCGATATATGGCGATCGCAAACAAGCATCTTCGATGGGAAGCGGCTCAATGTTTTCCCCGTTGGTTAATACGATGGTGTCTTTTGCTCTTCCGGTTAAAACTAGATCCTGACGGGGGGTTACCCAACCCAAATCGCCGCTATTAAACCAACCGTTCTCATCAATGGCTTTTTTTGTCGCTTCCGGGTTCTTATAATAGCCTTGCATTAATTGCGGTCCTTTGAGCAATACTAAACCTTTTTCCCCGGTTGGTAATTCTTGCTGAGTTTCCAAATCGACAATTTTTACTTGGGTACCCGGTATCGGTAATCCCGCAGAACCCCGTAAATTACTCCAATAACGACGGGCATGAACAACTGGAGAAGTTTCTGTTAAACCGTAACCAACCAAGATGTCTACACTAATAATTTCATAGAAATCATCTATATGCTTCGCTAAGGCACCACCACCACTAATTAATTGTTTAATTCTTCCCCCTGTTGCTTCCCTCACCTTGGTATAAACCATTTTTTCAGCCAAAGCATGTATGGGTGAAAGGGCTGTTTTTTGAATGCTAGCTACTATTCGCTCCGTCATGGAGGGATTAAGATTTCCTAAATCTAAGTTTTGAGCTATTCGCCGTGCTTTGATATACTTATTACTAATACCTAAAAACCGATTAATCAAACCTTGTTTGGATGCTGGTTGTTCGCGAAACTGCTTTTGTACTCCCTCATAAATCGATTCCCAAATACGCGGTACCCCTATCATGTAATGGGGTTTAAATTTTTTCAAATCATTTTTTACCGAGCGTAAATTCGTGTAAACTTGAGTACAACCTAGAGATAATAAATAATACTCTGCAGTACGTTCAAACACGTGCCACGTAGGGAGAATACTTAAAACAATATCTCCCTCTTGCGGTTGAATTATCGTTCCGATCTTTGTTACTTGATGCATCAAATTCCCATGGGAGAGCATCACGCCCTTTGGCCTTCCTGAAGTGCCGGAAGTATAAAGTAAAGTGGCTAAACTCTCGCGGTTTTGTTTAACCGGTTCTAAATTATGTTTTGCTCCAATTTCCATTAACTCCTGGAAATTCAACACCTTAATCACTTCGCCAGTAGGTATTGCTTCGTCAGTTAATAAAATTACTAATTGAATTGGTAAATCATCTAAACGCGATCGCAATTTCTCAAAGGTATTTAAATCTTGCACCACCAAAGCCATACTATCGCTATCTGCCAAGATAAATGCTAATTCATCGACATCCGCTTGAGAACTACGTACCGCGTTTACAGCCCCAGCAGTCATCATACCTTGGTCAGCAATGAACCAGCGATGACTATTATCGGCAATCAGTGAAATCCTGGAAATCCCTGCCTGTGAATTGACTCCCAAAGCCTGCAAACCAGCCGCAAACTGTTGAATTTGCTCAAATAGCTCAGAGTAAGTTATTTTGACTTCTTTTCCTTGAGCGTGGGGATTGTGCAGCGCCGTTGTATTACCAAAGCGTTGTGCTGCTATAGCCCAAATTTCGGGCAACGATTCCACATTTGAGTAATCAACCAAGCTGTGTAAAAATTCCTGGTCTTTTTCTGTAAGTTTAGAAAAGAAATAGTTTGCATTCTTAGTTTTAGACATAACACGTAGACTTTATAGTTCATTCTTCGTATATGAAAGCATATTCCTTTATTTCCTAGAAGCAGGCAACTATTGTAGATACAATTACTTCTGTCTAGCGGTAGATTTATTTTTCAGGCAGATAATTTTATATGTAAAAATATAGAGTTATATGAATAATTGTAAATACAATCTCAGGTTAATGGTTTCAACGGAAGGCTGCAATAATTCTGAACGAGCAAAAAACCTATTTAAAAATCAGCTTGATATTTTTGAAAATATTGAAATTTTAATACTGTGTAGCATTAAATAGGAAATTTTGATAAATATTTTTAAGTTTGTTTTGAAATATAATTATATATAAATCATTGATGATCATTTTTCATAGTTTGTATAGCAAACGTCTCGGAGTAAAAAGATGATTCAAATTACTCTTAAAAGATTTTTTATATCTTAATAGGAAAAAATGCTCCTGTTTTTTTGAAAAAAGATATTTCTTAATTTTGACATGCTTATCTTGTAAGGAGTACCATATGATAAATATTAAAAGCTAATGAAATAAAGCAAAAGAAAATTAAAATCCACTACTGATTTCATTATTAGGATTTTGTTCCACAATAGAAGAGAAGATCGTTACTTTTCGCAGAAAGGAGAACTGTAGATGAGTTTAATCGATAGTCTTTTGCTAACTCTAGTAAATACTGTTATCTGCCTTGCTTTACCCAAACTGATATCTTTAGTATTTGGTCCTAAAAGCAAACCAAAGACTATTTCTAAAACAAGCACCATTAGTTTAAAGGAGGTAAAAGAGGCAAGCTAAAAAATTACTCAAATTTCCACGGTGCTTTCAAGAATTCGTTTAACCTTTAATCTTTAATCACAATGGTAATATCTGCTGTAAATCCCTTTCTCGATGGCAACTTTGCCCCAGTGCGTGAAGAAATCACCGCTGATGACCTAAAAATAATTGGTGAATTACCTCCCGATTTATCGGGTATGTTCGTGCGAAATGGTCCTAATCCTCAATGGCAGCCCAAAGGGCAGTATCATTGGTTTGATGGAGATGGAATGTTACACGGCGTGCGGATTTCTAACGGTAAAGCAAGTTATCGCAATCGTTACGTACGTTCCACAGGATGGCAAATCGAACATGAAGCAGGTGAAGCCGTGTGGACAGGGTTATTGGAACCACCACAAATGGATAACCCCCACGGGCAATATAAAAATGCTGCCAATACGGCGCTGGTATGGCATAGCGGTCAATTTTTAGCGCTTTGGGAAGGAGGTGCACCTCATGGAATCAAATTACCAGAGTTAGAGACTAATAGTGAATTTACTTACAACGGCAAGTTACAATCAGCCTTTACCGCACATCCAAAAGTAGACCCAATAACGGGTGAAATGATGTTTTTCGGCTATTCATTTGCTCCGCCATTCTTGCATTACAGTGTGGTTTCAGCAGAAGGCGAACTTGTAAAAACGGTACCCATTGAACTACCGATGGGAGTAATGATGCATGATTTCGCCATTACTCAAAACTATACAATATTTATGGATTTGCCTATGACTTTCAATCCCATGCGGATGCAGAAAGGCGAACCCGGTATGATGTTTGAGAAAGATAGAGCCAGTCGTTTTGGTATAGTTCCCCGTCACGGCGATAATAATGATATTCGCTGGTTTGAAACCCCCGCTTGTTTTGTATGGCATACTCTCAATGCTTACGAAGAAGGAGATGAAGTAGTACTTGTCGCTTGTCGGATGAATTCTACCAGCGTGTTTGGCAGTGGCGATAATCAAGGCGATGCAGAGGCGGATATTCCATTTTTATATCGTTGGCGATTTAATTTGAAAGATGGCAGCGTGGGGGAAGAAAAGCTTGATGAGGTACCTTCAGAATTTCCCCGCGTCAACGATAATTTCTTAGGACAAAGGGCGCGCTACGGTTACACTGGCAAAATGGGACAAGGTGCAATGCCTTTATTTGAAGGTGTAATTAAGTATGACTTGAATAGCGGTAAATCTCAAAGTCATGAATTTGGTAAAGGGCGTTATGGCGGCGAAGCAGTATTTGCACCTCGTGGTGGTGGAAGTGGTGAAGATGAAGGTTGGGTTGTGACTTTCGTGTATGACTCTAATGAGGATAAATCTGAATTAGTAGTTATTGATGCTCAAGATATGACTTCCCAACCAGTGGCACGGGTGTTGATTCCTCAACGAGTACCTTATGGTTTCCACGGTGATTGGGTTAGTGAGGAGAAATTGCAGAAGTCTGTATAGGATATCGACAAAAAAATTTGCCCGCAGGCTAGAAACCTGGGGCTACAATTACGAAGCCCACCTGTGTGGGCTTTTATGTTGACACTGCAATACACGAAAATACTCCCCTTTCCCTCTCCTTAGTAAGGAGAGTATTTTCGTGTATTCCATCAAGCGTGAAAAGCGCTATATTTTGGTGTTTATATCCTACTTCAACTGGGGTAAAGCTCTGATAATGCTGGGTTACCACATGATTTTCTCACAGGGGTTCCCATAATAGAACTAATGTACTATTATATTTTCCAGGAGTAAATTTTGGATGGTGATGGGTAAACATAACCGCCGATAGATGTATAACCCATTGCAATTTATGGGAAATCTAGCAGTAGTAGTTAACATCAGAATGTCATGGCAGAGAATCAAAATCAACCAGGAAAATATGATGCTGTCTTAGGCGGAAAAAATCCACCTCCGGTGACGGGTGTTGTATTGGGGGGAATTGAGGGAGTAAAGCGTAGATTATCAAATCCGGTAGTAGAGATAAAAGTTGCAGCTCTGTGCGATGCTTTGAAGTATGGCGATGGGGGTTTGGAGTTGGTAATTCAAGCTTTGCAGCAAGAAAAGAAGATTGTACAGCGTAGTGCTTACAAATTATTGCGGAAACGAGAAGAAGCCCAGGTAAAGCAAGCATTAGAAGAGTATCAACCGTGGTATTTATTTGAGCGTTGCCAGGAAAATTATGGGTATCAAGGATTGCATTTAGGAAAATTTGCGAATCGTCAGATAGTAGAGTTTGATTTACAAGTTGGTATTAGAGAGCCTAAGAATATAGCTTATAAATTACTATGTAGTTACCGTGAAGATCGCCCTCCGATAATAGAACAGCTTACAAGGATTTTGCAAGATTCTCAAGCTGATAAATTAGAGGCTTTGGTTATAGGTGATTGGGGTGAAGCTTCCGCAGATGATAGCTCGGAGATTGTGAATGGGCTGGTTAATGCGAAAGATAAATTAACCAATCTCAAAGCTATATTTATTGGAGATATGGTTTCTTCTGAATGCGAAATATCTTGGATAAGACACGGAGATATAAGTCCGATTTTAAGAGCTTATCCCCAATTAGAAGTATTGCAAATACGCGGCGGAGATGGATTACAATTTAATGCGCCAGTGCGACACAATAAGTTACAAGCATTAGTTATAGAAACTGGGGGATTAGGTGCAATTACAGTTGCTCAAATTTGCAACATGAATCTACCAGAATTAAAGCATTTAGAATTGTGGTTTGGTGCTGAGGAATATGGTGGAGATTGTGCGGTTGAAAATGTCAAACCGATTGTTGATGATTTAATCTTTCCTAACTTGAATTATTTAGGATTGTGTAACAGTGAATTTAGCGATGAGATTGCGGAAGCGGTAGTTAAATCACCTTTAATTGAGACGATTAGCGTACTTGATTTATCTTTGGGGACATTAACTGATAAAGGTGGAGAATTTTTACTGAATTGTGCAGCGGTAAATGAATTAGATATAGTCAATCTTACAGATAATCATTTATCAGAAGAAATGGTTGGTAAATTGTCAGCACTTGATTGTCAGTTATTCACGAATCATCAGGAAGAGATTGAATATGAAGACGATGAAGAATATAGATATTGTTCTGTGAGTGAGTGAAAAACCTCACCCCTTCCCCTCTCCTTATTAAGAGAGAGGGGTATTTGGAGAAAAATATTAGGTGATGAAAATTTAATTAATAAACACAATATTTTTCAAAAGATTTTTTCACAAATATCAAATAATCAAAAAATGAATAACAGTCAAAATCAACCAAGAGAATTTGATGTAGTTTTAGGTGGTGAAAATCCTGCTCCGGTTACGGGGGTTGTATTGGGAGGGATTGAAGGGGTTAAGCGGCGATTGGAGAGTGATGATGAAGAAGTGAGAATTGCAGCTTTATGGAATGCGTTAAATTATGGAGAAACGGGTTTAGACTTGATAATTCAAGCATTAAAAGATTCTTCTCAAGAAATAAAGTCTTATGTAGAATTATTATTGAAAGAAAGAGGAGGTGAAAAGGGAAAGCAAGCGCTGTTAGATTATAATCCATGGCGATATTTAACAACCTTGGATAATTGGCAAATACAAAAATATAATCCTCAAGTTGGTATTGTATTTCCTTTTGGAAAAGCTTATATTATTACAAACAAAATTCAACTAAAAGCCTTAACACAAGATCCTTTAGTTGAAAGAGTAGAAGCTTTGAAATTTGATATAGTTGAGAATAACTTACATTGTCGTAAACATTTACAAGAATTTTTCAAGCTAATTGTAGAAGCTAAAGATTTTTTACCTAATCTCAAAGCATTATTTATTGGTTCTTATAAATATCAAGATAGTGTTTACATATACAAGATTTATCCTATATTAAAAGCTTTTCCTAAATTGGAATTACTAGAGATTTGCGGAACAATTGATAATGATAATTTTTTAAAATCGAATATAGAAATATTAGAAGTCCGGAATGCTGTTGATGGTTCGTTTGTGAAAACAAAGCCATTACGACATAGCTGTTTAAAAAGCTTAATAATTCAAAGTCGTAATTTATCAAAAGAGAACTTATTTAAAATCTGTAACTTAGATTTACCAGCGTTGGAATATTTAGAATTAGAACCCGATTATGATGTACATTTTGATGACATGATTCCAATTATCTCAGGTCAATCATTTCCTAATTTAACTTATCTCGGAATTATTAATGGACAAGTTGCTGAAGAAATTATTCAATATTTAAATAAATCTCCATTGATGAAAAGTTTGAAAATACTCAATTTACCAGCAGGAGGTTTAACAACCTTAGAAAAAATAGACTTGAGCGAATCTTCTATACTTAATCGTTTACATACTCTAAATCTCTCAGAAAATAGTTTACGTAGCTGGATGATTGATAAATTATCAAACCTCAAGTGTCGAGTGATTGCTGATGAGCAGCGTTATGACGTTTACGATGTATGTATTGAATAAATACTTATTATCGTTATCGGATGTAATATCATCATCAATTTCTGGGAAACCTAATATTGTCATATAAACAAAAGCATCATGTCAGAAAATCAACCAAGAGAATTCGACGCAGTTTTAGGTGGAAATACATCACCTCCTGTTACAGGTGCTGTATTGGGAGGAATTGGGGGAGTAAAGCGACGATTGGGGAGTGAAAGTTTTAATGTACGACTTCAAGCTTTGTCGGATGCTCTTAATTATCAAGAAGCAGGATTAAATTTAGTTATTCAAGCTTTGGGAGAATTTTCATTACAAGAAAAAAATTCTGCAGCAAGATTGTTGAAGAGAAGAGGAGATGAAAAAGGAAAACGAGCGCTGTTGGAATTCGATCCTTATTTGTATTTTACCAAGTTGGATGATTGGGAAGTTGAAGAATTTAATCCTGAAGTTGGAATTACCAATCCAAATATTACAGCTTTCGCTCTCGATTTGGAAATCAGTAGAGATAAAATAAATACTGAATATTATAATTTTTTAAAATCTTCATCATCTTCTGAAACAAAAGATATTTTAAAAATGAAGTATCAAAGTCTTGAGGAAGAAGCAACAAATAAAAAATTCCAGGTATTTATTGATGCTTCTAGAAAATCTCAGATTCAAGGGCTACATTGTTACTATCATAGTGACTGTTTTTTAGATTTATTTGTTGAATATAAAAATCATTTTAGCGATTTAAAAGCTTTATTATGGGCTGATGCTCAATACGAACCCTACAGAAGAACCTCGAAATATAAACTTTCGGGAAATATGAGTTTAATTTTGGAGAATTATCCAAATTTAGAGGTATTTCATATACGCACTAGTGCTGATGGTGAATATTACCGTTCATATGGTGGTTGTTTATCATTTACTAAAGTACAACACGAAAATCTAAAAACGTTAGTGATTGAAACAGGTTCCTTGCAGCAATTGACAATGCAACAACTGATTAAACTTGATTTACCAAATTTGGAATATCTGGAATTATGGTTTGGTGATGCAAAACTTGATGCAAATAAGCTGATAAAAAATATCGCTGAAAAATTTACCAAGCTTAAATATTTAGGTATACGCACTTGTCAAAATTCAGATGATTTCGCTAAAGCAATAGTTAGCTCTACTTTAATAGAAGGTTTAAGGATTTTAAACTTTTCAATGGGAGACATGACAAACAAAGGAGCAGAATATCTTTTAAATTGTTCTGCTGTAAATCAACTTCATACTCTTGATATATCCATGAATATTTTATCTTCAAACATTGTTGAGAAATTTTCAAAATTCAAATGTCAGGTATATACACATTCTCAAGATGAAGATGAAACAGGTATGCGTTATTGGTCATTATCTGAATAAATTAAATTATTCGGACGCAAAATACAACTTTTGAAATATTTTGGGAAACCTAATATTATTGTGTAAGCAGGAGCATCATGTCAGAAAATCAACCAAGACAATTTGACGCAGTTTTAGGTGGAAATACACCACCTCCAGTTACGGGGGTTGTATTGGGGGGAATTGAAGGAGTAAAGCGACGGTTGGAAAGTGAAATTGTAGATGTACGAGTTAAAGCGCTTTCTGATGGTTTGAATTATGGGAATGAAGGGTTAGATTTAGTTATTCAAGCTTTGGAACAAAACAACAAGATTATCCAGCGTCATGCTTATAAATTGTTAAGACGTAGACAAGAAAAGCAAGTAAAA
>JBCCSG010000187.1:0-13793 GCA_039200565.1 Cyanobacteria bacterium P01_D01_bin.50
TTACTAAATCTCAACTATTAATTAAGAATTATCAACTAAAAATTTCAAGTGAAGAATAATATGATGTTCAAAATTATTAAAACAGCTAAAAGTAAGCCATTAAGGAGAAAATCCTGTTTGTGCTGTTGAAATTTTCTTTCTAATAAAGCGCCTCCTTTTGCAAATAAGAAATTCTTTATACCCTGGGGTATTTTGTCATAATAGGGCTTATATCGCAGCAGATTTTTGATTAATTGGAATATATTGTAAATAGTGGTTCCAAAAAGCGCTAATCGGAAGATAGTGTATAAATTAAGAAAATGATCCATTAGATATTTTTGAGGATAAGCTTAAGAGCGATCGCCAAAATTGCAGCAATGATACTACCAGTCAAAGAAATTCTGACGATGCGGTTATATTTCCGTACTTCTATATCAGCAATTTCCTGAGCGGCTTGCACTCCTTTATCGGCTGATTGTTTTACATGTCGGCTCAATTCAAAAGCTAGAGCAGAAAAAACAGAAACAATCAAAGCTGCATCATCTGTAAGTCCAGCTATAGGAATTATATCGGGAATGGCATCGAAGGGAGATATTAGATAAAGTAAGGAACCAATTGCTAATGCTTTTGGTCCCCAAGCGACTTTGGGATCTAAAGTCATCTGCAATAATGATTGTATTTTAGGCCAAATTTCCTTAATTGGGCCACGATTCATAGCTGGTAATTTTTCTATTATTTTTTGAATATCTTCGGGATTAGCAGATTTTACTAGTTGATGGAATATGTTTTTAATCTTACTCGCATTACTGGTATTTTCTAAACTTTCATCTACTTGTTCAATTACTTCTTCTGTCTGATTTTGTTCTTTTTCTTTTTGAGTTAGTTGACTAAAAAGTTGTTTTAATTTATTACTTTTTCTTTTTTGTTTTTCTTCCTCCTCAATAGAACTTTGATCTGGCGGATTAATTTGAACATCCGAATTTTTTCTCCAGATATTTTGTATAATTGATTTCAATCTACTTTTTATATTAGTTTCTTTATTCGGTTCGGCTTCCGCTTCTCGATCAATTGCTTTAATATCTCCTGAAATTTCTGTTTGTGTTTCTATTTTTGCTGTTTCATCCAAATAGGAGTTTTTGCGAAACTTATTCCACATTCGCTGTAGAAATCCCTTTTTCACTTCCGGGGATTTTTCATCCACAGGTGATGCCTGAATATCTACAGTCGCTGTTTTCTCTGTTTCATCTAGTTCTTTTGTTGATTTTTGAAAAAATCTACCAAAAAATCTATCCTTGATTCCCATATCCATAACCTCATATTTTCAATATCTTTCTAAATATAAGCAAATAGTCGGCAAGCTACACATCAAACTTGATCTTCGTAAATACCGATTGCCACATTCTGCAAAAATCTATCTTAGGTTAGAAGATATTTTGATGAATCTTTACATCTGTAGCTACAATTTTTGACGATTGGGAAATTTTTGTAAAATTTGGGTGGTGCCGGAAAGCTTGGAAATCACAATATTGAAACCATTAACTTGATGGATTATCAGGGTATAGGAAGAAAATCTCGGGATTTGTGTTTGGATGCTTCACAATAGTTGAGATTAGTTTTAAGTTGTACCCCAAATCTAAGAAAATAAGAATAAATTACTATCGCTCAATCTTATGACTTTGAAACGTCGGCATTTCTTGTATTTACTTGGAGTTGGGGCAAGTACATTTGCTTTGGGGAGTTGTGCATTAGCAGATGAAAGCACTAATTCATCAACAATTGCAAAAAACACGTCCGGTACTATAGAACTACCGCCTTTGCCCTATGATTATGATGCACTAGAACCCTACATAGATGCTAGAACCATGGGCTTTCATCATGATAAGCACCATGCAGGTTATGTGAAAAACTTAAATGCAGCTTTGGCTAAGCATCCTGAGCTTAAAGAAAAAAGTGTAGAAGAATTATTGGGCAATCTCAACAGTGTACCCGCAGATATTCGCAATACGATACGTAATAATGGTGGGGGACATGTGAATCACTCCATGTTTTGGAAAATCATGAAGCCCAATGGTGGAGGGGAACCCACCGGTGCGATCGCGTCTGCTATCAATGATAATTTTAGCAGCTTTACTGATTTGAAAAAGCAATTTAACATTGCTGGTGCAAAGCGCTTTGGTAGTGGTTGGGCTTGGCTGGTGCTTAATAAAAATGGCAAGTTAGAAGTGATGAGTACGGCTAACCAAGATAGTCCTTTTAGTGAAGATAAGTATCCTATCATGGGTAATGATGTATGGGAGCATGCATATTATCTGAATTATCAAAACCGCCGTAAGGATTATTTAGAAGCTTGGTGGAATCTAATTAATTGGGATGAGGTAAATCAACGGTTTGAAAATGCGAAGAAGTTTGTTTAAATTTAGATTTTATATCATTGCCAGTTAGCACTCATTACTACCTCGGAATTAATTCCGAGGTAAAAAAATAAAGCACTATCAAGTAAACTGCAATCTTGTTAAACGTGCCTTTTTGCTAAATCCTAAAAGGGATATTGCTCAGCTAATGAGGAATCACCATGTAAATGATTATTCTCATGTGTAGTTTTAGCATCAACTTGTCTAACAGAATTAAACCGCTCGAACATCCATACTCGTAAGCATAAGAGTCCACCTAAAACTATCAAAAAAGCGCAAATACCTAAGAGTTTATCTAAGGGAATTTCTACAACTCCTTCTAAAAGTATTTCTCGCAAAGCTGAAACTAAAGAAACTTCTACGGCTGAACCAATTGAAATTCGTTGTTCTTGGAGATAAACAATTAAAAGTCTAAATAATTCTACTAAAATTAAAATAAATAAAATATCGGAAGTAATAGCTTGAAAATTGAGCGGTTCGAGTAAGGAGAAAAACATTTCTCCCAATCGAATGAACATCACACAAAATAAGCCAATACATAGGGAAATAATAATAAAATTCTGGAATCTTTCTAGATTACTAACAATGGTCTCTTGCTTGAATAAGAATTGTATTTTTTGTGGGAATGAGCGATTGGTTTCCATAGTTCAATACGGTTAAGTTCATTAATAATAGAAAAATCAGATTTCTACATACTCGCTTTCGTTCTTTGAGTCAGAAACCCGATTTATATACTTTAAGCATTTAATTTTTTTAGGTATTATTCCAAATTAAATATTTTACGCAATACCCGCTTATGAGTATTGCTACAATTACAAAGTCCAAGCGTTGGTTAGGCTATAAATATCTTATACCAATTCCTATGAGGCTACGCTCAATCACTCTCAGCCTGGAGGGCTGGAGCTACTCCTACAAAAGCAACATGCGTTGGCTAAATTCGGCGTATCTTTAGAAAGAAATGGTATTAGAAAACTTAATTGATGCGTTTTGTATGAATTAGAGATTTTTTTGATTGTGGTAGATGAATTATTTATTCAACTCACACTATTGAATATAAAATCTCGTAGAAAAAATTAGGTTCGGTTTTGCGATATTGGTTGGTAGAGTTTTCCAGACTTGTTGAGACGATAATACTGGATCAACAGATTGATAAGTAAGTAAGTAGGCGCAAAAAAACATAACTATGTTAAAAAAAGTAAATTAAACTCAAATCCTTAGACCTATTGCATGACAGCCTATTACCTTTTGCCTTCCCTCAACTATAATTTTTCTTGCTGACGGGTACCCATGAGAATTTTTTTCTTCTAAAAAAATTCTCATGGGAGCCCTTGACCTACTTAGTGAGTAAAAAAAATATTACCAGGTAAGGTGATAAATTATCTGCCATGTATAAACCAATAAATCACAGATAAGTTAGTATTACAAGTTATTTGCAAACAATTCTAAAACATGATTCCAAGCATCAGGAGCAGCTTCGGGGTTATAACTGGGATTTTGCGCTATAAACGGATACTCATCTACAAAGAATCCCGCAAAAAATCCGTGTCCAGCATCATACCTGAATACCCGATGATTAATATTATGTTTCTGTAATTCCGCTTCTATTTTCTCGTTATCTTCCCGAGATATTAATGAATCTTTATTCCCAAAAAAAGTGTAAATAGTACCTTGAATTTCAGAAGTACGATTAATGGTGGGAATTTCCTCACCATAACTGGGAGTGGTTATTCCACCTCCATAAAATGAAGCTGTAGCTCTGATTTCGGGTAAAGTTGCAGCCATATAAGCCACATGCCCGCCAAAACAGAAACCAATACAACCGATAGAATCAGCTTTAACATTGGGTAAAGTTTTTAAATAAGTAATTGTTGCTTTAATATCGCTAAATATTTCTTCATACTTTACCTTTTGATAATGTTCCAAACCCAATCGATAAGCTTCTTGACTATATCCATTGTCTTGGGAGCTAAACCCAAATTCAAAACCCGGAGCAACCCTTTGAAACATTGCTGGCGCGATCGCAATATATCCTTGTTTAGCGATCAATTCGGAAATATCACGAATATTACGATTAACCCCAAAAATTTCCTGAAAAACTATAACCGCAGCCCTATTGCTTTCATTACTTGGTTGTGATTTATAAGCATCTATCAATAAATTATTATTGGGAATTTGAACGGTGGCTGTATTAATTTCCATTGTTATCAACTTTTTGCTTTTGAAATGGGTAAAACGGGATTTTGATTCAAAAATATAATGGTTGTCTAACAATAAAATTGATTAGACAACCATAGAATCTCAAAGAAAATTAAAACCTTATTGCAAAGCCTTGGATAATATACCCGCGATCTCCGCTCCACCTTTTTGTTGAACAAAATTGAGAATGATAGGGAAAAACTTAGTAACCATATCACCATTCATTCCCAACTGAGAGAAACCACCAGCCAAACTCATGAGACTTCCTAAAGCAGCACCTTGTCCACCACCCATCATACCAGCAGCCATACCACCTAAAGCACCCATCATTCCACCACCGGATTGTTGGGTAGGAGCAGAACCTAATAACACATCAGAGCCTGGAATAACTGACGCAACCTTAGCGAACTCTTCACCACCAAGTTTATCCTGAGCAAGTTTGAGAATAAGTCCAGCCCCTCCTGTAGCTTGCTCCTGGTTTACCCCTAAATTGCTCACAAGTTGTTGAACGATTTCCATGTTTAAACCCCTGGTTTCAAAAATTGATTAACGGTTTACGAGGGTGAGTATTCTGCGTTACCCGAATTTATTTACCCATCAATCATTCCTGTCGTCAACTGCTACCCTACCCCGAATCCCTGGGGAAATTGTAGGGTGCATCACGGCACAAATTAATAATCATCGAGATTGTAAATCAAATAATGCCGTGACGGGCACCCTTAAAAGTTTTTTCTTCAAAAAAACTTTTAAGGGAACCCTTGACGCACCATAATAATCGGATATTACGTTAAAAATTACCGCAACAAAAAAGTTTATGCTTGAATTCCTTTTCAACAATAAAAATAGTATTATATCTCATTTAAACTCTAACGTTATGGTGCGTTACGGTATGATTTAATTTGTCATTTTAAATGATAATATATCGTGACCGTAACACACCCTACAAAATATTTATTTTCAAATTCAACAATCAAAATAATGGTGCATTACGGTATGATTTAATTTTTCATTACAAATATAAAATATCCCAACCGGAACACACACAACAAAGTCTTTAATTAATTTCAATCTGCTGACTATCAACTTCTAAAATCACTTCATCATCATATTTAAAATCATCAATTTTAAAAGTAATTATTTCCAAAATATCTGGAGCTTGAAAATGTTCGGGTTTTGTTTCCGGATGTGGATAATAAATTAATCCTTCTTGTAAATCACCATTTTTTAGTTTAATTTTACAATCAAAAAAAGAAAAGTCTTCTGCCGGCTCCTTTTCAGCCCATTTGATATTTTTAAAAGTATATTTAGCTTGTTTAACAAAATATTGATGAGGAGATATAGAAATATTCAGAGTTCCAGAAAAATACGGTTCTAAATCGAGTCCTAGTTGACGGAATATTGGCTTTTGCATTTCAATTGTTCCCTTCGGAAAACGTTTATCTCCTCCTCTTCCCGATGCTACACCGTAACCTTTTTTGATAATTCCTTTTATTTTTATCCAATTTTTCATAATATTTTTTTACCTCACCCTCAATCCCTTTCCAAGTTATCGGAGACGGAAGTTTTTACTAAAATGTTACTATTTTATTCCTTACTTCTGCATTCATTTTTTCAAACTCTGGTAGATAACCAAGAAATATATATTTACGAGGATTATTAGTTATACATTGCCCAAAAAGTAAATTTTCTAGTAGTTTACTTCGTAGATAATCAATAAAATCTATTCCGTCACCTAATTAACAGTCTATAGAAGCATTAGAATTAGCCGGTACCAATACTTTTTCGGGTTATTCAAACTCAAATCCAAGCTGAATTAAATTATTTGCGTTACGCATTTAAATTGTATTCAACCCACTTCATTATTTCCCGAGCAACTGCAAAAGCTTCATTCTTTATAGATTCGTCTCTAATTTCACCCAAATTCTTCAATTCTTACCAAACCGCTTCACATTCACCCGCCCTATAACGAGATACCCTACTTCCAACCAACTCCATTACTTTGACCCATTGCCCAACGACAGCAGTTCCAACAACGGTCATCCTCCACAACGAACTGCCTCCCTAATTCCCAATGCCCAATCCCCTTTCGTATTTCCTCCGTGTAAAAGTCGGCTACTACTACATAGAACTATTTCACCTTTACATATAAATAATTTATAATTACTTAACAAATGGTATAGTCACCATCAAGGAAAAAGGACTTAAAATGTCCCAGATGGTCGAGTTTCAGCCCTTGCTGGCTACGATTCTTCGCCGATTCCCTTTGAGTACAACTTGAGGGTAGTCGCCAATTAGCTCAAGCACCTAGTTATATAGTCAAATATGAAAGACCTCACTCGTTATCGAAATATCGGCATCTTCGCTCACGTTGATGCAGGAAAAACAACTACAACTGAAAGAATTCTGAAGCTTACCGGTAAAATCCACAAAATCGGTGAGGTTCATGAAGGTGCGGCGACAACTGACTTCATGGAGCAGGAACAAGAGCGGGGTATTACGATTCAATCCGCTGCTACAAGCTGCTTCTGGAACGACCACCAATTGAACATCATCGACACCCCCGGGCACGTTGATTTCACAATTGAGGTGTATCGTTCTCTCAAGGTTCTTGACGGCGGAATCGGCGTATTTTGTGGCTCCGGTGGTGTGGAACCTCAATCTGAGACCAATTGGCGCTATGCTAACGACTCTAAAGTTGCGCGGATTATTTACGTTAACAAACTTGACCGTATCGGTGCAGATTTCTACCGCGTTGTCAAGCAAGTAGAAGAAGTACTTGCTGCTAAGCCTTTAGTAATGGTGTTACCCATTGGTACTGAAAGCAAATTTGTCGGCGTTGTTGACTTATTAACTCGTAAAGCTTGGGTTTGGGACGAATCTGGGGATCCAATGAAATACGAGATTAAGGAAGTTCCCGAAGATATGAAGGATGATGTGGAAACTTGGCGCGAACAGCTAGTAGAAATGGCTGTGGAACAAGACGACGCTTTGATGGAAAAGTATCTTGAAGGTGAAGAAGTTTCCATCGATGACTTGAAGCGCTGTATTCGTAACGGTACTCGCAACCTAACATTCTTCCCCACCTATTGCGGTTCTTCCTTTAAGAATAAAGGTGTACAGTTGGTGCTGGATGCTGTTGTTGACTATTTACCGAACCCCAAGGAAGTTAAACCCCAGCCAGAAGTTGACCTTGAAGGTAATGAAACGGGTGAATTTGCGATCGTTGACCCGGAAAAACCTTTGAGAGCCTTAGCATTCAAAATTATGGACGATCGCTTCGGTGCTTTAACCTTTACTCGGATATATTCCGGTAAGTTATCTAAAGGTGACACCATACTCAATACCTATACTGGTAAAACCGAACGCGTCAGCCGTCTTGTAGAAATGCACGCCGATTCTCGTGAAGAATTGAATTCTGCTCAAGCTGGTGATATCGTCGCGATTGTGGGTATGAAAAACGTCCAAACCGGACACACTTTGTGCGACCCCAAACAACCTGCAACCTTGGAACCAATGGTATTCCCAGATCCCGTAATTTCTATTGCGGTAGCACCAACCAAGAAAGGAAGTGCTGAGAAAATGGGTCTTGCGTTGAGTAAAATGGTTCAAGAAGATCCTTCATTCCAAGTGGAAACCGACAAGGAAAGCGGTGAAACCATTATTAAAGGAATGGGAGAACTGCACTTGGATATTAAGGTTGATATCCTCAAGCGGACTCACGGTGTGGAAGTAGAAGTTGGTAAACCCCAAGTAGCCTATCGCGAATCCATCACCAAGCCAATCAATGACAGCTACACCCACAAGAAACAATCCGGTGGTTCCGGTCAATTCGGTAAAATTGACTATACAATCGAACCCGGTGAAGCCGGTAGTGGTTTCCAATTCGAGTCAAAAGTAACCGGTGGTAACGTACCTAGAGAATTTTGGCCCGCAGTACAAAAAGGTTTTGAAAGTAGTATTGACAAAGGTGTTTTAGCTGGATTCCCCTTAGTTGACGTAAAAGTTACCTTAACTGATGGTGCTTTCCACCCAGTTGACTCCTCGGCGATCGCCTTTGAAATTGCTGCAAAATCCGGTTACCGTCAATCTTTACCCAAAGCTGGCCCTCAGTTACTCGAACCGATAATGAATGTAGACGTTTTTACTCCAGACGACCACGTAGGTGATGTAATTGGTGACCTTAACCGTCGTCGTGGAATGATTAAATCCCAAGATCCAGGTGCTACAGGGGTTCGTATTAAGGGTGAAGTTCCTTTGAGTGAGATGTTTGGTTACATCGGCGATTTACGTACCATGACTTCCGGCCGCGGTCAGTTTTCAATGGAATTTTCTCACTACTCACCATGTCCAAGGAATGTTGCGGATGAAGTTATTAAGGAAGTAAAAGAACGTGAAGCTGTGAAGAAATAGAATTTGGAATAGCTAGAACATTAGTTCTAGAAAGTTGATTTTTTAAATTCCCGATTGGCGATTTGCCCATCGGGAATTTTGATTGCAATAAGCCTGTAATGCGTGAGCGAAGCGCATGCGTGAGCGGCTTATCGCATCGGAATTATATTTTGCAGCCTCGGAGTGCAAAGGTGGTTTTGCAATTTTAGATTCAAAAATTCGTTTATATAATCCCAAATCATCGTTTATTCTATTCTTAATTAAATATTCCGATACAAAAAACTTTACTTATCTAAATGTCTCGCAATGTTTTTGACTCTTATTGATGCTATTATCAATAGTCCAACAGTAAAATGGTAGTTACAAGGTGTAACATGCTATTGAGAGGCTAGCGAAAGTAATTAAAACTTTTAATTTTTCGACTTCTAAGCTTGATAAATCGTTGTTTTGTTGTAGTACGTTATCTGTTATTTTAAACTAATTTTCCTGCTTTTACAAAAATTATCAGTTTATAGTTTACATTCCTTTATCTTCGATATTGATCGATTTGATTTAAATAACTATTTAATGAGATAATGAAATATTTATTAATTTATTTTTAATTGAACGCATTGCAAGTGATGGAATTATAGTATGTAGGGTGCGTGACGGCTCCGAGAAATTATTAATGATAACGAAAATTGTTAATATTGCCGTCACGCACCATTTTTTGATAATTTCTAATTTTGATAAGATAAAATTAATTAAATCAACCATTATCCGGTATTGTAAATTCACAATATAAGTTGGAAGAAGTACTTACGTTTTAGAACGTGAAATTGCTTTTTTTACTTTTTTTACTTTTGAATTAAATAAAAACTCACAAAACCTAGCTTAAAACCTTTATTAGTCACAATTTTGCCAATTAATTACAATTTTTATATATTCAATAATATTAAAGGCATGAGTTTATCGGAATATAAAATAATACTTTAAAAGTCATTTGTGATTTGTAGTCAATTTCCCATCATCATAGATAAACTGCCATAATTAGAATGCTTTTCAACCGACTTTGTCAAATATCATTCTAATTATGGCATTTTGGATTTCACGGATCTTAAAATGTAGGGTGCGTGACGGCTCCGAGAAATTATTAATGATAACGAAAATTGTTAATATTGCCGTCACGCACCATTTTTTGATACTTCCTAATTCTTATAAGATCGGACATCATATGACATCGATATTACCGAATCAAAAAGTATAGATTTTAAAATAATTTATATGATTTGTAACTAAGAACGGAAAATGATGTAGTAGTAAGGAACGGTGAAATTCAAGCTAGAGCGGATTTTAGTAATGCGGATTTCACAATTCGCGATGGTCAAGTTAATACTGGAGGGATTTTTGGTAATGCCTCAGCGGGAGATTTAACCATAAATGCTCCTCGGGTAAGGGTTATTAAAGATGGAGAACTGTCTACAATTTTTGACAATTTCTCCGGCATAATTACTACTAGTGGTAACAAAGCCGATGGTGGTGGAAATATAATTATTAATGCAACTGAATCTGTAGAAGTGATTGGGGATGCTCCTGGAATTTTTGTGGCTAATAGTCTTGAGGACTTTTTGTTTACAACCGGTGCAACTATCAATGCTCGTACTTCACCACAGGGAACATCTGGAGATTTAACCATTAATACAGGACGTTTGGTTGTAAAAGATGAAGCAACAGTTTCAACTTTTCCTCTTACTGGCAAGGGAGGAGATTTAAACGTTAACGCTAAAGATATATTAGTACAGGGTAAAGCAACTATCTCTACAGGAAGTTTAGATTTAGATGCTGGAGATTTGAATATAAAGGGCGATAAGCCGCTCACGCATGCGCTTCGCGTACGCATTAATGTCAGTGATGGTGGAATAATTGTTACAACGACTCTTGCCTCGGTCGATGCAGGTAACCTTACCTTGGGGACAACAGAATTGACAATCGACGAATTTTCTTCCGTTAGTACAAACAGTTTTGCTGAAGGTAATGGAGGAATATTAAATATTGAAGCTGATTCAATAAATATTATTGGCGGTACAGAAAGTGATTTTTCATTTAACGGCAATCAATTGTCTTTAAATGGGATTATTGCGAATTCCTTCGGGACAGGTAATTCGGGAAGTATTGATATTAAAACCAACCGACTTACTTTAAGTCAAGGGGGAGAAATTTCTACCGCTACGATTAATGGTGGTGTGGGAGGGAATATTGATATCAATACTCGGATTTTACAATTAAATAACGGAAATATTAATGCTTCCACATCAACTGCTCAAAAGGGAGGGGATATTACCATCAGTGCTTCCGAATCTGTGGAAGTTATCGGTGGGGGATTTGAAAAATTACAAGAAAGTATTATTATCCCAGCTTTTGACGGCGATCAAAATAGTTTGACTCTGGAAAATTTTGAAACTGGTATCGTCACTGCTTCTGACGGAGTTGGAGCATCGGGGAATATTAAGATTGAAACTCCCAACTTTAAAGCATCAAATGGTGGTTTAATTGCAACCACTACTCTAGATAAAGGAAGTGGAGGAAATATTACTGTCAATGCTGGTAATATCTTAGAAATTGATAATTCTCTCTTGAGTACTGGAACATTTACAGAGAAACCTTCAGGTAATATTAACTTATCAGCGCGTCAGTTGATTGCAATTGCAGGTGCACAAGTACTTACTACTACCTTTGATGCAGGAAAAGCGGGTAATTTAACAGTAAATGCAGATTCTATTGATTTAATCGATCCTTCACGCATCGGTTTCACCTCCGGATTATTTGCAACTTCATCTCAAACAGCTTCGGGAGATGGGGGAGATATCAACATTACCACGGGAGAGTTTAATATTGTCGATCGCGCTGCTGTTTCTGTAAGTGAGGAAGGGGAGGGAGATGCTGGTGATATTGATATTGATGCGGTAAGACTTTTCTTAGATAATAGTGCGATCGCTGCTAGCAGTATTTCAGGTGAAGGTGGCAATATCAACTTACAAATTGCCGAATCTTTAATTTTACGTAACAACAGTACAATATCAACGAGCGCCGGAACAGAATCTAGTGGTGGTGGAAACGGTGGTAATATTACAATTAATGGTGGTTTAGTTGTCGCCGTACCTTCTGAAAACAGCGATATTAATGCCAATGCTTTTCAAGGTAACGGTGGAAATATTGCGTAATGCCGAAGGCATCAAGCTTCGCTTATCGCCACACCTGGATTGTTTGGAATTACATTTCGCGACGAAACAACAGATTTTAGCGATATTACAGCAAGTTCTGAATTTGGTATTGATGGTAATTTCACCGTATAATTTACAAGCAGTAGATCCTAACAACGGTTTAATTGAACTCCCAGAAAATTTAACCGATGCTGCCGATAGAATTAGTGCAGGTTGTGCCAGTGATGAAGAAGCTCGTTTTGTCACATCTGGACGCGGTGGTTTACCAGTAAATCCAAGGCAAAAATTACAGCATTTTTGAGAATGAAAGCCCACGGTTTTTAATCGTGGGATGAAATTCGAGTATGCACCGAAGGGCACCCATAAAAGATTTTTTAGGAGAAAAAATCTTTTATGGGAACCCTGTGGTGCAGTGATTCTTAGTTTCTAGTACCTTGTGCGGCGATATATTTTTCTATCGTTTCAGATGATACATTGCCAGCAGTGGAGACAAAATAACTTCTAGTCCACATTGAAGGCATCTTTTTTAGGTCTGGGAATTCCTTTCTTAAATATCTACTGCTAGCACCTTTAATCCTAAACATCAACTGGTCTGGAGCAAGGTCGGGTGGTGAGTTGAGAAATAGATGAACGTGGTCTGGCTCAATCGCTACCTCTATAACCTTGCACATTAAATCTTGAGCAATAATTCTAATCAGTTCTTCTAAACGCTTCGCCACTTGGTTTTTGAGGACTTTTTTTCTACGTCTTGGTGTCCAAACAAAATGATAGTTAATTAACGAGACAGAAGTATTTTTGTGTCTATAACTTGTTGACATAATCAAATATAAGTACTAATATGTGTTTATATACAAGATAAATAAACACAGGAGGTGATTGTCAAGTGCTGATAGGGATGGTGTTTAAATTGAAGCCAACCGAACAACAAGCAACAGAACTAAGTAGTTGGGTAGACATGATGTACTATCAGTACAACTACAATTTAAAAGACATAAACTATACGTACTACGCAACCCAGGAGGATTGGACTACCAGTAAAAACTTCCCTGTAACGCATTGTCCTTTAACTTGCTGTATTTCTCGCAATGGTGCATCTGGTGAGGTTTATACCCAAAAGCCAGACAAGAAGACTGGATTCTTGAAAAGACGTTCAGCGGGTGCTATCCAAGATGCAAACCTTAAAGAACTTAAAAAGTCTCGTCCTTGGTATAAGCGCGTAAATAGCACTGCTCTACAACAAAACGTAAAGCGGCTAGATAATGCGTTTGATGGATTTTTTGGTAATGGGAAGGGTAGACCAAAACCCAAGCGTAGAAGTAAGTTCAAAAGCTTCACTATCACTAATATTGAGAACAAAGATATAACCTCAACTGGTATAAACATGGTTGTGTCTCGGTTGGGTTGATTATCGTAATTCTCGCTCTATCCCTAATGGTTTCAAGGTTAAATCAGCAACTATTAGGCAAAAAGCTGATGGTTGGTATATCAGCATCAAAGTTGAAGATAAAACCATTCCCCAAGCAATTGAGGTAAAACCAGAAGATATTAAAACAGTAATTGGTTGTGATTTGGGATTGACAAAGTTAGTTCATCTTTCCGATGGCTCTCAGATAGATAA
>JBCCSG010000188.1:0-13737 GCA_039200565.1 Cyanobacteria bacterium P01_D01_bin.50
ACTCAGTAATGTAGAAACAACACCAGCTCAAGCAATTGGCAATGATTTAGCTGCTATTTTATTTGGTGAATCCTACGAAATTCCTAAAAAGCGTCAAGCAATTGAACTAAATCCTTCGATTTACCAAACTTACGTCGGAAAATATCAATTATCCCCCGATTTTATAATTGAAATCAAAACTGAAGAACAACGTATTTTGCTTCAAGCTACTGGACAAGAAAGCATTGAGATATTTCCTGAATCAGAAACTAAGTTTTTTGGAAAAATAGTAGATTTTCAAATTACCTTTATTATTGATGAAACAGGGTTAGCATCACAACTTATTTTTCATCAAAATGGATTTGAAAAAGTTGCGGATAGAATTTAAATAATTGGTTTTAAATTTTGATTTTATCCATAATTTAGCCCATTTAGCTGGGTTTAGTACCTGTAGCGATACCCATTACGAGGGGATTGCTATGAGGGATGTAATAATAAACTCTCACATTCCCCGAAGTAAATTCCAAGGCTTAAAATATAAAAATACTTTAATAGAACAATATACTAAAGGCATTGCAAAAAGTATCCAAGATATCCAAAAATCACCAATTTTCAACATCCATAGAGTAACTAATACTAATCCAATTACATCAGCTATTAAAACTGGAAAACGTTCATTAATTTTCCAACTTTTAATTTGATTCTCCTTTGATTCATGGATTTGGATATTTACAAATAAATTGAATAAAATCAAACTAAATAAAATGACAATAAAACCCCATCCCAACCAGATAGATGATAAATAAAAACCTATCAATTCGATAATTATTGTAATAGTAGTGATTTGATGAAAAACGTCTAAACGATTATCTTTAATATATTTTTTTAAATCAACAACTTTTTGTAAATCTTGATTAGCCATATTGGCTTGTTCTATACAAAATAAAAATGTTCCAAACCCTAATAATTGATGCGTTAATTCTGAACTCCAAATAACTTGTCTTAATATCCCCATACAAGCAGGAAAGAACAATAAGAATATAACTTTAGAAACCACAGGATTTTAGATTTTAGATTTTAGATTTTGGATTTTGAATTGATATGATGTCCGTTAAAATAACTGTCAATCAATTTTGGATTTTGGATTTGCGGTCTTCGTAGCGTGTCCGATAGGACATATGCGTAGTTTCACTTTGTTCCACTCGCAATGACATCTTATGGGTGATTTGCTGGACATCATATAACGATACCCAATGCTCAATTCCCAATTCTCAATGCCCAATTCCCAATGCCCAATGCCCAATTCTCAATGACTTAATATACTAAAAAAAGATTCCAGATTGTGAATTTTCAAACACAATCCAAAATCTATCTGAAAAAAAAAATCCAAAATCTAAAATCTAAAATCAAAAATTGACTTTACCTGTCAACGGAACCCATAATTACATCAATACTACCCAAGATGACAACAACATCTGCTAATTTTACACCTTTCAATAATTCGGGTAAAATTTGTAGGTTATTGAAATCAGCTGCGCGAATTTTCCAACGCCAAGGGAAAGAGTTATCGTCACCAACTAAGTAAATTCCTAATTCACCTTTTCCACTTTCTATGCGTGAATAAATTTCACCTTTGGGCATCTTAAAGGTAGGAGCAACTTTTTTAGCAATATATTGATATTCAAAGTCATTCCATTTAGACTTCTTACCTTCCTCCATCCGCTTAGCTTCAAGGTTCTCGTAAGGGCCACCAGGAAGCGCTTTGAGGGCTTGTTTGACGATTTTGACCGATTCGCGCATTTCTCGCATTCTTACCACGTAACGGGCAAAACAGTCACCAGCGGTTTCCCACTGTACATCCCAGTCGAAATCGTCGTAACATTCATAATGGTCAACTTTCCGTAAATCCCATTTGACTCCAGAAGCGCGTAACATGGGACCAGATAATCCCCAGTTTATCGCTTGTTCGCGAGTAATTACGCCAATTCCTTCGACGCGGCGACGGAAGATGGGGTTTTTGGTAACTAAGCGTTCGTATTCATCTACTTTGGGTAGGAAGTATTCACAGAATTCCATACATTTATCTACCCAACCGTAAGGTAAATCAACCGCCACGCCACCAACGCGGAAATAGTTGTTGTTTACCATGCGATAACCAGTAGCGGCTTCCCATAAGTCGTAAATCATTTCCCTTTCACGGAATTGGTAGAAAAAGGGAGTTTGTGCGCCTACGTCAGCGAGGAATGGGCCCCACCACAGTAAGTGGTTGGCGATGCGGTTTAATTCCAGCATAATGACGCGAATGTAGCTGGCGCGTTTGGGAACTTTAATACCCGCTAATTTTTCAGGTGCGTTAACGGTAACGGCTTCGTTAAACATCCCCGCTGCATAATCCCATCGACTAACATAGGGAACGTACATTACAGTAGTACGGCTTTCGGCAATTTTTTCCATTCCCCGGTGCAAGTAGCCGATAACGGGTTCGCAATCAAGCACATCTTCACCGTCTAGGGTCATAATTAAGCGTAAAACCCCGTGCATAGAGGGATGGTGCGGCCCCATGTTCAGCACCATTGGTTCGGTGCGAGTTTCAATTAATGCCATGAACTAGTAATTCTCCCCTTTGATTCTTTTTTGCACTCACCCCTAAGTTTAGTTATTTTAAGCAAATATTGTAATCAAATATTTGCTAATGCTCGCTTTTTGGGAGAGTGAAGATAAATAAAGCAGCATTTTCTTAATTATGAAGGATCAAGGATAAATGATAAACGATAAAGCAAGGTGAGGTAGATTATGATATCGAATTCTGAAGATTACCCAGTTACTGAAGCTAATCCCCCGATAGCTTATCGATTACCTATAAAATTTCTGGCGTTGCTGTTAGCGTAGCGTGGCGTTAGCCATATAAAAATATGAAAACGTGATTTCACATTGAAAAAGACGTAGCAATGCTACGTCTCTACATAAGTTTCACGTTTACTACAAAGCTCGGGTGGGTTAATTCGGCAACGCCAAATTTCTCCCTCTCTTCCCCCTCCCTCACCTTTAGGTTAAAAAAAATTCAACTATTGCCTTCTCATGCTTCCTCAACAACAAAGATCAAAGCAGAACTTATATCTTCGAGACTAACTCCCTTGATTTTGGCAATTAAATCACCAGCACCATCGTCATTCATGTAGATACTGATGCCTCTACGATACACATCAAGAGTATAATCTTCGGCACTGCCGTAAAGTTGAATCGTATCGCCAGTTTCAAAATCCAGAATGTAAGCGTAGTCAGATTTACCTTTGGTTGTACTGTCGTCATCGTGATAAAATGCACGGCTTCCGTTACCTAGAACAAAAGTATCAGTTCCTGCCTCTCCTCTGAGATCATCTTTTTCGCCGACACCGAAAGTAGTCAAATCAACACCAATTAAAGTATCGTTACCGTCACCACCAAAAAGTCTATCTCTACCAGCACCACCATCAAGGGAGTCATTACCTTCGTCACCTCTAAGAAAGTCGTTTCCAGCCCCACCAGTTATGGTGTCATCACCTCCGCCACCATAAAGTCTGTCTCTACCGTCACCACCATCAAGGGAGTCATTTCCAGTTCCAGCTTTGAGGAAGTCATCTCCGTTTCCACCCTCTAGGGTATCGTTTTCTTCACCACCGTAAACTCTATCGTTGTCTTCTCCTCCGTCTAGTACATCGTCACCTGCTTTTCCGTTGATGTAGTCTCTTCCATCATTACCGCTGAGGGTATCACCCAATCTTCCACCTTGTAATTTATTTGTACCTCCCTCAGTTTCGTTGATAAATATGCCTTCTTCAACGTCGCTGACATTGATAGTAAAGGTTTTCTCGAATTCATTGTCAGCAGAGTCGGTAGTTTTAATTCTGATGCTGTAGCTGGATTTAGTTTCAAAGTCGGGAGAATCATTGATTATTAGTGCGTTACTAGCAATTGTAAATGCGTCGTTATCGCCAAAACCCTCTACCAGGGTATAAGAAAAGGTATCATCTGTATCTGGATCGGTGGTGCTTAAATTTCCTATAAGGCTTGCATCGTCTACATTTTCGTCAATGCTAGTACTATCGAGACTAATATCGGTGGGTGGATCGTTAACTTCATTAATCGTGACTGTAACTGTAGCTGTATTGGTTTCACCATTATCGTCTTCAATGGTGTAGGTAAAGCTATCGCTTTCTGTGACACCGTTGGGGTTGTAGTCAAATGTACCGTCGGCATTAAGTGTAAGTAATGCTCCGGAATCAAGGGTAATTTCGGTATCTACATTGGCAACAATACCGTTAACTTGAGTTACGGTAAGAGTATCACCGTCTGAATCACTGTCGTTATCAAGAACATTTACCGATGTTGCGGTATCTTCTGAGGTGGTGACTGAATCATCTACTGCGCTTGGTGCTTGGTTCGCTACAGCAGGCTCATATTTATAGTATAAAATATTACCATTAATATTGCCAACAAAAGCATCGAGGTCCCCGTCTCCATCAATGTCAGCCAAGGTGGGAGCAGCATAAGAACCTACATCTATACCGTCGAAGGGGTTGGTTGCAGCAGCATCAGTAAAATTAGGGATACTAGCTGTACCTTCATTTTTATAGTATAAAATATTACCAAGATTATTGCCAACAAAAGCATCGAGGTCTCCATCTCCATCAATGTCAGCGAAGGTGGGAGCAGCAGAAGCTCCTACATCTATACCGTCGAACGGGTTGGTTGCAGCAGCATCAGTAAAATTAGGGATACTAGCTGTACCTTCATTTTTATAGTATAAAATATTGCCATTTTGGTTACCAACAAAAGCATCGAGGTCTCCATCTCCATCAATGTCAACCAAGGTGGGAATAGCAAAAGAACCTACATTTATACCGTCGAAGGGATTTGTTTGGGGAGCTGCAAAATTGGGGTTAGTCATAATGTTTTATTCTTGTGATTTGATAAATTGTGATTGGTTATTAAGGGTTACTTACGCGATTGTCATGAGATCCTGGTTGGTGCCGTACAGTGATTGTCTTATTGTTGGGTTAAAAATTAGTCTGACAAATCAGCGGCATTTGGAAAACCTCTCTCCAACCTCTCTCCTACAAGGAGAGAGGCTTTGATTTCTCCCCCTTCCCTCCGAGGGAAGGGGGCTGGGGGGTTAGGTTTTTCCTTGATTTTTCGACATAGCGTGAAAAGTCAGATAAATTATTCAGTGTACGAGCACCCTACGAGAAAAGGCGGCTATTTGCGGCCATTCCTAATTTACTCAGGGAGGCTGGGTAGTCCATATTTGGAATTGATGATTAATTTGCATAATTTAATTGGTTGGAATAAGTCAGGAATGGTCGCAATTGCCACAAGATCCTGGTTGGTGCGTGACAGGAAAACCTTATTTTTGGGTTAAAAATCAAGCATACTGTCACAGCACCCTACGAGAAAAATATCCCGGTTGTGGCCATTCCTATGAGTTTCTCGTCAGCAGAAATCTGTTGCTGTTGAATAATTGGTGCGATTGATTTAAAGGTTTGTTGATAATCTCCGTTTGTTTGAGGAATTTGCCACTGTAGTTTATTAAGCATTGGTTCTAAAGCTGCTTGAGTTAAAGAAGTGCTTTGATAACTCAGTGTTAATTGCTGACAATTTTGTTTGATTAATTCTTGTTCGAGATAAACCAATAATTTTGTACCAATTCCTTGTTTTCGATATTCTGGTAACACTAACAGAGAAATAATTTCCGCAGTTGAGGAATTAATACGCTCTGCGATCGCAAACCCAACTAAAGAGCCTTCAACTGCGGCGGAAATTCCTAATAGTTCTCCTTGATTCTGTTGTTTGTGCCAGCGTTGCTGTAAACTGGGATAGGTTAGAGCATCGTAGGCTAAAGCATTTTTAGGGTTAAGGTGATAAACTCGCTGGTATTTAATTGGTAGTTTAATCTTGGGCTGTTCTGATGCTTGAGGTAAACCTGCCACGGGAGCCGCTTTACCAATACTTGGTCGTTTTACGGTTGGTTTGGTTGTGACGATACCACCGGAGTTGGGAAATCTCACCAAACGTTGCAGACTATCTTCCTGTAAACCCAGGGCTTCGGGTTGACGAACATTCGGTAAAATTACGATATCAAAAAGTTCTTCAACGGTTTCCCCGATATGCAGCCATTCAACTATTTGTCCGGTATTTAAGTTAATTACCATCAACCCACAGTGAGAGGTGTTTCCCTCAGCGGTGAGACGCTCTTCCAAGGCTAAATCGCTAAAACTAGCCGAGCGCAGCTTTGATAATCCTACAATTGCAAAATCATCCCAAAATGCTAATCCCCTGACAAAACCCGGACAAAAGGTGATAGGGATGAATTTACCGCTATCGATGTATCCTAATTCCCCAGTACCGGAATTCAACAACCATAATTTTTCCTTGTACCAACGAGGAGAATGAGGCATTGATAAACCTGTGGCAATGATTTCGTTCTGTTGCACATCGATCGCTACTCCTCCATCTCTTCGATGATTTCTCCAACCTGCTGCGGTATTGGTAGCGCTACAAGCAGTTACATAAGCGGGTTTACCATCCACCATTGCCATACCATTTAGATGACAGCGATCTTCTGCAACCAGTTTGTCAATAAACCCGGGTTGCCAAAATGGAACAAAACTATATTTGGAGTCGAGAGTAGCCAAACAACTAAAATCTGTATTGACAAAAACAATATTTTGTGATTCATCTAAAGCCACATCATGGACATTCAAATCGCCAGTGGTAAAAGCAGTACGGGGAATATAAAGGCGATCGCAAGCGCATGCCGGAGGCTTATCGCATTCTCCATATTTTTCTCCATGCTCTAGGAGGTTCTCGAATTGCCAGAGTTGATAGCGAGTACTCATAAAGAGTTGTTCCCCTGCTGCATATAATCCCATCGGCTTGTCAAAGAGCCTTTCGTGGATTTTGAGCCTTTCATTAGTTTGACTGCCAATGAAAAAGAGGCGATTAGTTTGATAAGTAGTAAAAGCAAGGCTGAGTTGTTGCTCTGCTAGCCAAGCGGTAAATTTAGGTGAGACATTTATTTTTAAAGAAGGCGTGCTAGTTGGTGATATTTTTTGCATGGGTGGACAAGTTGATTTTTTTTGTTGGGAATCATTGCGGCGCTTTGGTGATACAAACTTGATCGTCAAAACCTGATTTCTTATTCCGTACTATTTTATGTTTTATTTAATATATTTATCTTCAGTATTAATACGCTGAAAAGATGAAATTTTGGCTCTTAGGAGAGGTAGGGAATTTATTTGTGTATACGCAAAATTAAGGCGGTGGCTAGTAGTTTATTTCAAAAATTCTGGCAGGTTGTAGAGACGTAGCAGTGCTACGTCTGGTGCAGTTTCGGAAATAAACCAACCATTCGTAATTAATGTGACACAGTACTAGTTAGTTTTCTCCCAAACGTAGGGAGACGTTATGTATCAATCTCTACAAACTATCGGAATTAATCAAAAGCACCACCAGTAGTGTTTTTCATTAATTTTGATGGATGTAGAGACGTAGCAGTGCTACGTCTCCCGACGTTTGAAAGAAAACGAACCCGTCAAAACTAATGGGACAGAACACTAGTAGTCTGTTTAACTAATTGTGATGAGCTTGTAGCGAGCATTTTAATACTCAATATATCGTTCGTTAGAAAATATAAAAAATATCAAACAAGGAGATACCATGTTATTTATGGTGATTGAGCAATTCAAAGATGGCAGAACAGAAGAAATATATAGGGATCCTATTTGAAAATTGAAAAAAACTCAGTACCCTTTAATTTCCTATAACCCTTTTGCCTCTTGCCTTTTGCCTCTTGCCTACCCACACAAATAATTTTAAAAATCAAAACGGATTCCTATATCACCGATATAATCAGAGAGGTAGAATGTTACCTGGAGGTTTGAAATATATAGATAGTTGGGTAGAAGTAAATTATCATCGTTGCTTTCAATTAATGGAATGCGATGATTTACGTTTGCTGCAAGAATGGATATTAGAATGGCAAGATTTAGTTGAATTTTAAATTATTCCTGTAGTTACATCAAAAGAAAATTCAGAAGTGGTATTAAAAAAATTGAATCAAGAATCTTTTTGAATTCAAATTATAAAACCATGAAAAAAGAAAATATTCTCGGAATTACGATCAAATATTTTGGTGCGTTAGGGCTTGAACTATATTTTGATTTTCCTTGAATGCATATCGTGCCCTAACACAACGGCAATAAAGCGGGAGGAATATCCACACCGCTTTTTGCCTCCCCTACAATGTTCCAAAATCCTGATAAAATTAAACATGATTAATGATTCGCCTACAGCATCAAATCCAGAAAAACCTGCTTTTTTACATATTCCTGTTTTAGGGAAGGAGATAGTTCCAGGTTTGGCGATACGCGAGGGTGGACATTATTTAGATGCAACTGTTGGTGGTGGAGGACATTCTCGGTTAATTTTAGCCGCTGCACCTCATACTAAAATAACTGCGATCGACCAAGATGGAGATGCTTTAACGGCAGCACAACAGCATTTAGCTGAGTATGCAAGTCGTGTAGAATTTGTTCGCAGTAATTTTGCCACATATGAGTTTCCACCCGCTACTTTTGATGGTATAATTGCAGACTTAGGCGTTAGTTCTTATCATTTGGATAATCCACAGAGAGGTTTTAGTTTTCGCCACGAAGCTGAACTTGATATGCGGATGGATAGAAGGCGATCGCTAACTGCTGCTGAGATAATAAATCATTGGGATGAGGTGGAGTTAGCGAATATTTTCTTTAAATATGGCGAGGAAAGGTTATCGCGACGCATTGCGAAGCGTATCGTTGAAAATCGTCCTTTTCATACTACAACTGAGTTAGCTGAAGCTATATCTTACAGCGTTCCCCGGAAATACCGTTACGGAAGAATTCACCCCGCGACTAGGGTTTTTCAAGCTTTACGAATTGCTGTAAATGATGAATTAAAGTCTTTAGAAACTCTTTTAGAAAAAGCACCATTAGCACTTGTTGAAGGTGGAAAAATTGCAATTATCAGTTTTCATAGTTTAGAAGATAGAATTGTTAAACACGCTTTCAAAGATTCTCCATCTTTAAAAGTATTGACAAAGAAACCGATTACTGCACAAGAAGAAGAAATTGCAACTAATCCCCGCGCTCGTTCTGCTAAATTAAGAATTGCGGAATTAGTTATTAATGAATAAGTAGGTTGGTATTGAAAATAGTAATTGGGATAAGGCAATAGGCAAGCCGGCAACAGGCAATAGGAATAAGGGTTTGAGGGTCAACCGCTTGCGTTCGTCAAAAGTATCAAGGTAATAAGTATCAAGGTAATAAGTGTTACTCCATCGATAAATCGAGGGGCTTGAAACAAGGAAAATATTTTTATCTTTCCACGGATAAATCCGGGGGCTTGTATCCATTTTATTGTTTGGTCAAAAACATTCTGTAATATAGCTTGGTTTATTTGTGCCGACTTACTTAGTGATTAGATTTTAGTACAGCATGGCATAAATAAGATACCCGTTTTAAAAGGTTCAAACCCTTATCTTATAATATTTTTGACTCCAAACTCCAAACTCCAAACTCCAAACTCCCAACTCCAAACTCCCAACTCCAAACTCCCAACTCCAAACTCCAAACTCCCAACTCCAAACTCCTAACTCCTAACTCAATAACTCAATAACAGACGTAGCACTGCTACGTCTCTACAACTGATAACTCCAAACTCCAAACTCCTTACTTATTACTCACCGATTGCTGATTCCGCATTCTTTCAGGGCTACCGGTAGGAATCGATGCAATCAATTTTTGAGTATATTCTTCTTTTGGTTCCCGGTAAATTTGTTCTGCAATACCACTTTCTACAATTTCACCGCGATTCATAACTAAAATTCTGTCGCTGATAAATTTAACTACGCTCAAATCGTGAGAAATAAAGATATAGGTTAATTCAAACTCTGCTTGCAATTCCTTGAGAAGATTTAATACTTGCGCTTGTACCGATACATCTAAAGCAGAAACCGATTCATCACAAATGATAAACTTGGGATTTAATGCTAAAGAACGTGCAATACAAATCCGCTGACGTTGCCCTCCGGAAAATTGGTGGGGATAACGATTCATTGCTGACTCACTCAACCCTACTCTTTCTAATAAATAAATTGCCCGTTGTTGTCTTTCTTTTTTATTATTACCAATAGAGTGAATTACCAAAGGTTCCATCACCGCTTCTCCTACCTTCATGCGCGAGTCTAAGGCGCTAAAGGGATTTTGGAAGACGATTTGCATTTCTCGACGCAATTTTTGTAACGGCTTTCCTTTGAGTTTAGTAATATCTCTTCCTTCAAAAAGTACTTCACCACTCAAAGGTTCTACCAATCGCAGTAAACTTCTACCAAGAGTTGTTTTACCGCAACCAGATTCTCCCACCAATCCCAAGGTTTCCCCTTTTTGAATCTCGAAGGAAACGTTATTCACCGCCATAAAATGGCGTTTTGTACCGCCAAACATTCCCTTCACGGGATAACCGACATTCAAGTTACGGATTTGTAAAAGCGGTGGTTGCTGTTTTAGTGTTTCTAATCTTTGAGTAATTTCTTCGGAAGTTACTTCTGGGGGTTCTATTGGATCTTTCTCTTGAATTACTACATCTCCCGTGGGTGTTTCTTCTACATTCATGTAGTCGGAAACTGTCAGCAATTTTTGGGGATGACGGTCTAAAGTGGGACGACAAGCCAGCAAACCTTTAGTATAAGGATGTTGGGGATCTGTAAATATTTGCGCTGCATCACCTTGTTCGACAACTTTCCCTTTGTACATTACCGCTACCTTGTCGGCAATTTCCGCGATTAATCCCAAATCATGGGTAATAAAAATCATCGCCATATCGCGCTTTCGCTGCAACTCACCCATCAAATCGATTATTGTCGCTTGTACCGTTACATCTAAAGCGGTGGTGGGTTCGTCAGCAATTAACAGTAATGGATTACACGAAATTGCCATGGCAATCATTACCCGCTGTAACTGTCCCCCAGAAAGTTGATGGGGAAAGCGTTCTAATATGGCTTCTTTATGTTTTTGAACTAACTGTGGAAGCTGTTGTTCGTTATCAGCTTGTGGGGATGTTTCAATTAAATTTTGACGAATTTGCTCGTCGCTAGGAAGAAGTTTAACTTCTTGTAAACTATCAATTGCTTTCTGACGCGCTTCTGCTTGAGATATATTCTGATGTCGTAAAATTGCTTCTGTTAACTGAAAGCCAATATTATATACCGGGTTGAGCGAACTCATCGGTTCTTGAAAAATCATGGCAATATCGCCACCCCGGAAGAGTTGCATTTCTTTGGGTGGTAATTCCAGTAAAGGATATGTTTCGCCATTTTCCTGGGGACGAAACAAAATTTCACCGCCAGTAATTTTTCCTGGATTCTGCAATAAACCCATGATCGCGAGGGATGTTACCGATTTACCACTCCCCGACTCCCCTACTATTCCTAAAGTTTCTCCTCTATGCAATTGAAAAGATATTCCGTTTACTGCTTTGACAACGTTACCATCATCAGAAAATTCAACTTGCAGGTTGCGAACCTCTAGGACTGTTTCTCTCATGGAAGTCAGGTATGATTTTTAACTTTAAATTAACTGGATTTTAACAGCAGGTTTTGATTTGTCTACTAATAAAAGTATTTTTTTTGATTTTTACATCTAAATTACAAAAATTGCTATAAAAATATGGCTAAAAATATAAATATGCAGAAACATTAAGTTTGACAATTAGCTCGTCACAAATATTTCAACAAATATGGTGAATAAATGTAACGAATATTTTATTTCCCGAAATATGTGCAAACCTTTAAAAAGACGCGATATATCGCGTCTCTACTCGCAATGCCTAAAATGGGATATCGTCTTCGACAATTTCTTCTTCAACCATCGCCGGATAGGTACTAGGTTCGTAACTTGTAGGTTGAGGTGCGGGTTGTGGTTGTGAGAAATTCTGGGGTGGTGCTGCGGCGTTGGCTCTATTTCTTGCAGGAGTATTGGCAGCTACGGTAGGTACGGTATTCCCCTGAGGAGCTTGGGGAGTTGCTACAGGAGTTGCTTGAGGTAATTGTGTTTCCATGAAATTGCCGCTAGATGCTTCTCCCATGTGCTGAATTTGCTGTACTGTCATTTCTGCACGCTTCTCCTTGAAACCTTCTGGACGTTCGATAGTATTCATACTCAAACGCCCTACCAAAATAACGCGATCGCCAACGTGATAGTTTTGTTGAATTGTCACGGCTAGCTTTCCCCAACCTACCACTTTTAGGTTCGCAGGAGGATCGTTATCTCGTAATCCTCGAAACTGTACTAGCATTTGTGTAATTTCTAGTTGACTGTCTGCTGTATAGCGCAATTCTGGTTCCTGGATAATTTCTGCCATCAATATGCAACTGTTCATTTAATTCTCCTAAATATTGGCAATGGGTAAGTAGGTTTTGGGCAAATTAAATTATGCTTGCTGTAGTTTACATTTATGTTTAATTGATGGATGTTTTTCAAACTTTCTTAACAAAAAATAGTTGATAAGTAGGTCGGCGTTGAAAATTATAATGCCGAAGGGAGGAAGTAGTGAGTAGTGAGTAGTTAAAAAAAAATTCTATGGGTGCCCGTCAAAGCTAAAAAAATAATACTTTTGACTTTTGCCGAACGCAAGCGCGGTACTAGCAGTACATTTCTATGATAAAAGCCAAGCAGAAGCTACGAACAGTTGCAATCAACTATTCGGTAACTTCGCCTGACTGCTGATTCTGCAAAAGCAGTACTATTGTATCATTAAGATGAAACTTTAAAGCATTTCGGATAATCTCATCAACAATTCACTCTAATTATCAAACGATTGTCTTGCTTACGAGCAACATATACGATGGAAACCCTTATCAATTTCTTGTTTTGCAGCCGCTACAGCCTCTTGAGATGATTTACACCCACGTCCATCAACGCACATCAATTCATAGCCTTTCCATATCCGATATCCCCATTGCTTTTCTACCACTTGATGAGAATGATAATACAGTTGTATGACGTAACCTTCATATCTTGTTACTTCGTCAGTGCTATACATAAAGTGCCTTTACAAGATCTTGTGTCTGGGAGGGCACCCTTGAATTTCTCTTCAACGATATCAGACAAAAATACAGTGTATTTTTCAACACCATACATAAAACTTTACATATCTATTTTGGGCGTAAAAGACTGATAAAGAAAGCTCTAGAAAGTACAAATCAAGAAATATTTAAATATTTTGGGTAAGAAATACGTTTTTGGCAACAGTAATTTCACTGATTAGATAGTGAGCTTAAACTATGGTAATCATACTTTATGTAGTTATATTTACATAGAAATAGCCGCGAGCCGTACTACAAGCTGTGATATTTTTCGTTTACAATCAATCGAAATGTCATAGGGTTCACATTAAAAATTTTTTTGTAATAAAGATAAATGTAGCTAGTGGTCTGTCCCCAGCCGTTTTGATGGCTTAGGGTATGGAGAGGGGTAGAGGGGGGAGAGGGGGTAGAAAAAAATTTATTTATTTATACCCATCATAATCTATGGGACAAACTACTATTCACAAGTAATAAGTAGTAAGTAAGAAGTAAGAAGTTTTACCTCGACCTAGAAGGACGAGGATTCAAATAATGATAATTTAGTTTTTATTCGTCTTTAAAAGACGAGGCTTTATACCATGTTTCGGGCTTATTCTTCT
>JBCCSG010000189.1:0-13723 GCA_039200565.1 Cyanobacteria bacterium P01_D01_bin.50
AAAGTAGTACTACCAAAAGTGACTTCTTCTTCAAATTCTCCGGTGATGTAGACGTTACCTTCCGAGTCTAAATCAATAGCAGATGCATACTCGTCATCGTTTGTATTACCAAAATCCTCTGCCCATACTACATCACCATCGCTATTAAGTTTGGCGACAAAAACATCACCAAATTCACCACCTTGATCACTTTCAAGATTTTCAGTACCAAAGGTAGCTGTGCCATAGAATGTTCCGGTAAAGTAAGTATTACCGTCATCATCTACGGCAATATCTTCAACACGATCAAAATCATCGCCGCCAAAGCTCTCTGCCCACAAGACATCTCCATCTTCGTTAATTTTGGCAACGAAAACATCTAAACTATCTTCGGCTGTGAGAGTATCATCACCAAGGGTAAGAGTTCCTTCAAAACTTCCGGTGACATAAGTATTTCCCTCCTCATCTACGGCGAGATAATCAGTAGAATAATCATCACCGCTAAACTGGTTTACCCAATCTACATTCAATTTAGGATCGTCATTAGTGATACTACCCATTAACATCACATCTTCATCTTGTGAATCCTCGAAGATGTAATCTCCTTCAGCCAGGGATAATTTAACGGTTTCATCTGACTCAATATCACTATCTACAATTGGTGTAATGCTAACGGTAGCTTCGCTTTCTCCTTCAGCAATGATAACTTCACCAGTAGTTCCATCAATTACTGCGCCTTCTACTTCATAGTCTGTATCAAATATAGCACTACCATCTACAGTAAAGTTGACTGTTAAAGGATTGTTAGTATCGCCGTCACGAGTAAAAATATATTCGAGTGCTTCACCACTATCCTCAGTGACATTCATGGAGTTAATATCAAGAGTCACTTCTGTTGGGGCAAATGATTCATCCATATAAAGTATCCCTATGGTTTTATCAATAAAAAGGTTTCTCATCGGTTGTAACCTAAGCGGTTTTTGGATGTCAAAAAATGATACTTGTTAAAATAAATATTCCGTGTTTACACTTATGTAGCGAGATTATCGATCGATATGATTTGAGAAAGAGAGAGATGAGGGGAAATTATCGGAAGTTTAGTTTGAGTAGCCTTCATATTTGAAGCCCGAGCAGTTATAACAAACGCGCGTACCTTATAAAAATAGCCCACCAATTATGGTGGGCTAATGTTGTACATCTTTAATGTAGAAATAATCTTTTTATTTTGTAACTCCTAATTGTTAATTCATCACTCCATTTGAATTTACATTCACATTATCTTTTATATAAACATCTCGAATTGGGAATGGAATTAGTATTCCTTCTTGGTTGTAACGCTTATGCAGTTTTTTCACAAATAAATGTTTTCCTATTCTTTGCTCGAAATATTCACCCACTTTCATATAAAGGGTAAAATCTATACTGTAATCGTTAAAAGTATGAAATCTAATATAAGGTTCGTTTTCTATTAAATCTGGTGCAATTTCTTGCATGACTTCTTTGGCTACTTCTACAGTTACTTCTTCAACTTTTTCCAAATCGCTATCGTAACTAACCCCTACATCCATAGTTAATGTAAGTTGCTTGGCTGGTAAATGATAATTGGTAAAGTTAGCCGAAGCTAATTTAGAGTTGGGAACAATAATCACATTTTTGGAAATTTCTTCAATGCTTAAATTACGCCAAGTGATATCGGTAATATAACCTTCTTCTCCGCTTTCTAATTTAATGTAGTCTCCAGTTTTAACTTGTTTGGAAATAATTAGGTAAAAACCAGAAAATAAGTTTGCTAAAGTATCTTGAAGGGCTAAACCAACCGCTAAACCACCAATACCCAAGGTTGTGATTATCGGTGTAATTTCAATTCCTACCGTTTGGAATATGATTAGTGCTCCAAGAATAAAAATTATTGTTTTAACCAGGTTAGAAATTAGAGATGCAGAAACTCCTTCTGCTCGCTGGATAAATAAATTTACAAAACCAGCAGCAAGACGTGCAAAAACTAATGTTACCGTGAACAGAAAGATGGCAATGATAATTTTTTGCAGGGCTGTAGTAACATCTTCTTTAAGGGAATAACTCAAAATAGCCCCGAAAAAACCAGCGAGCACAAACCAAGTAAAAGGGATACGTTGCAAAGAACTAAATATAATATCGCTTCCCGGTATGTGCTTTTTCGTAACAATATTTTTTAATCTATTGAAGACAAATTTTTCGGCAATTATTCCAGTTAGTAAGCCAAATAAAATAAATACGAGTGGTCTAATCCATTCTAGCATCATGACAATTTTGGATTCTAGATTTTGGACTAGGTTAACATATTATTCTAATACAAAATATTCGCCTCATCTGTACTTAGTATGCTAAAAAATACTGAAAAAAGGGTTCTAAAAGTAATTATTTATGATTAAAAATAATTGTTCAAGCTAATTTGTTTAAGTATATTAAGGATTTCAAGCTCTTCATTCAAAGTTTTAGCATACTATGTACTGAAGAACTTGAAATATTTAAGTATTAAATATTTCAGCCTTTAGTGTTATCTATATGACAATTGTTATCTATAAATCAATTTTAACGTGATTCAAGGTTTGCGATCGCTTGTAAGATGCTCTGTACCAATCGCAATTTTTTCATTCATAACTAGTTTATTGAAAACTATTTTTTTAGCAATTATTTCAGTCAGTAACTCAACCATAATAAAGATAAGTGGTTTAACCGACTAAAATATCATGATTACACTTTTGGGTATTTGATACGTACTTATGAAAAATAGTAAATATTATTACTCGATCCTTTATACTTAGTAATTGAATCTTTGAATGTAATTTGTACCCTAATGGTGGACAATTAATTACATGAATTTGCCAATCATTTATCACCCAGATTACGTTACCCCATTACCTGAGGCGCATCGTTTTCCGATGCCGAAATTTCGCTTACTTTATGAATTACTTTTATCCGATGGGGTGGCGGATGTGGAACAATTTCACGCACCAAAGCGCCCAAATCAAGAAACTATCGAATTAGTTCATACAACTGATTTTGTGGAAGGTTACTTAAAAGGAACTCTCGATGCAAAAGCACAACGCCGTATCGGTTTACCTTGGAGTCCTCAATTGGTAAATCGTACTTGCACGGCGGTAGGTGGTACAATTCTGACGGCGAAACTGGCTTTAACTCATGGCTTAGCTTGCAATACCGCAGGGGGTACCCACCATGCTTTCCCCAGTTACGGCTCGGGTTTTTGCATTTTCAACGATTTTGCGATCGCTACTCGGGTTTTACAAAAACTCAATTTAGTCCAAAAAATCCTCATCGTGGATTTAGACGTGCATCAAGGTGACGGTACAGCTTTTATATTTCAAGATGACGAGAGTGTTTTTACTTTCTCGATGCACTGTGAAGTTAATTTCCCTGGTAAAAAACAAAAGAGCGATTTAGATGTACCTCTCAAAGAAGGAATGGAAGATGATGCATACTTACAAACCTTGGCGAAATGTCTACCAGATTTACTCGCAGATGTCAAACCAGATTTAGTATTATACAATGCTGGTGTCGATCCTCATATAGGCGATAAATTAGGTAAACTCGCTTTAACCGACACCGGAATTTATCGCCGAGAAATGCAGGTATTGAGTACTTGTGTAGGAGATGGTTATCCCGTGGCTTGCGTTATTGGTGGCGGTTATGCGGATGATATGAAGTCTTTGGTGTGGCGACATTCTTTGTTACATCGAGCTGCTAGTGAGGTGTTTCGGCAGTTTGGGCTTTAGGAAGAGAGGGGGGAGATGGGGAGATGGGGAGAGGGGGAGATGGGGAGATGGGGGGATGGGGAGAAATCTAGACTACAAACTACTATTCAAAATACCTCAGAAGGGCTTTGTGGACAAATTGATAAGTGAGGCTAAAATGTAGCTGTTAAGCTGTTGTGCATTAAAAATGCACAATACTCTTGTCAAAAGTCAAAAGTCCGGCATTCAAAAGTAAAGATAGTTTGAGGCATCATTATCAAATAGAATAATATACAATTTAGATGCGTAGCAGCTTATAAATTGTTCATGTTTGTTAATACGAAGATGAGTATAAAGTTTAAATTTTTTCTAATTCTTATTTGTATATTTTTCTTTTCTTCAATAATCCTGGGCAAAGTAATTTATTTTAAAGATATAAGTCTAGCTCTTCCTGACAAATACCGATGTTATGATGGCTGCAATTCATGCTCTGTTAGAATTTTACAAATTGGTTCTATCTACAGTTTTTTTAATTATGGTTGTACTCAGAAAGCCTGCGTGAATTCATCTTACAATCGCAGCGATGATTTAAAATTTCAAGCTTGTATGAAAAACTGGGAAGATTCCAAAGCTATTTACTTTGATAAGGAACCTCTTTTTGTTAATTCCTGTGTAAATGGATATCGGAATGTCACACATTTAGAATATTTACAATGGAGGGAATTTCGAGACAGAAGAGAATTCGATGTTTGTGTAAATCAATATGCTGCTAGGGAAGGCTTGCAGATTGCTCAAGAAAAATGTGAAAAGCGTTTAATAAATCAATATACTCCCACTAAGATAGAATTAACTGCATCTGAAAAAATAGACGCTTTAGAAAGAGGGCTGGAAAAATGTAAATTTTTTTATAACAAGGCAATAGACGAATTGGGATTTTCTGATGCTTATTTAACTGCATTTGGTGGTTTTATGGAACGTATAAGACGGAATTCACCTGATAATAGAACAATTTTGATTAACGGTAGAGAAACTAAGTTTTTTAAGATTCAAAAAGAAATGATTAATTATTTAAAAAATAGCAGGCAGATTTATCCCTTTACAATTGTTACTCCCAAAATGCTGAAAGAATTTAAAGATGACACGAATGAATCAAATATATCTAACACATTATCCAATCAGTAAAATAAAACCCTTCTAGAGACGCGATATATCGCGTCTCTAAATTTGTCGAAAAAACGCGAAACAAATCTAATAAAACTGCCGCATTACATAATCAATTGTGGCCCAAAAGGGAGGATAACTCCCTGTTTCGTCTCTTTCTAAATAGACTTCTGCTAGTTGCTTGATTTCCTTCTCTGACAAGCCTTCAGTTGCTTGCATTACCCCATCAACGACTTTACGGCGCAGTTTTTTCAACTTATTGATATTTAGCGCCAACATTCTAATTGTAGTTTCGGCGGCTTCTTGATGTTCCGGATCTTCTGTCGGTAAAATTTCTCCCGATCCAGTGTATTTAAAATAACTGCTGCAATTGGGATCTAAAGGCGAAATCATCAAATCTTCGTCAAACCAACCGCCTTTTTTATGTCCGCAATGTACGGGTTTTGTTGGTCTTTGTTCGTCTTCTCCCTGACAGGATGAGATTAAGTTGGTGTAGTTAAATGTTAAATCCGTATACTTACTTTTTGGTCGATAGTGTTCGATATGACACCTTTTTCGACTAATACGAATACCACAGTAACAGCAAATGTAACCTTGTTCGTAAAGTACCGATTCGTAGACATCATTTTTAACACTACGATTAAAGGATTTCCATTTTGTACTCTTTCCCACTTTCTTATTATAAGCAGTTAAGCTATGTGGTTCTGGACCTTTTTGTATATGCTTCATTTGTTAAGAATTTCCTTACGTCGAATTAATACATCAGCTCGCACAAATTCCGGTTCGTCGTCGCCAATTTCTGATGCTAATTCTTCCCGTAATTCTTTAGCACCTTGAAGATTTCCATCATCAATAAATCTGAAAAGTTCTTGTAAACGATCTTTGATTTTTTGAGGTCTTTCGGGTACTTCCATTAAGTCTTCTAAGATACTATTAGTATCTCTTCCATAAGAACCTTCGGGACTCATAATAATTAATCCTTCTTCCTCATCTCTTTCTAAAATAAAGACTCCTTCAGGATGAACGTGACTAATTACTTGTGGTGAGTGAGTGCTAACAATAAACTGACAATTTGGAAAGGTTCTTTTCAAGGCTGGAATAATATCTCTCTGCCATCTTGGGTGTAAGTGCAATTCAATTTCATCGATTAAAATGATGCCTTCACCGAATAATGGATCCTCAAGTCCAGGATTGGCGATCGCCAATCTTCTAGCTAAGTCTCCTACTAGTGCAAGTAAGCATTTTTCTCCATCAGATAACTGATGAACATTCAGTTCTTTACCTTGTTTTTTTACGGTCATTCTTAATGGAGAACGACGTATTCTTAAATTAGTTAAACCTGTAATTAAAGAATAAATTGCTTGTCTGACTGCTTCTAGTTGATCGTTGAGAAAACTAGAGTCATCAAGTCTTTGTTCGTTTTCTAAATCTTCCAGTTTTCTAAACCATTGGAAGAAGCTATTAAAGTTAATTTCTACCCTGTCTAATGCCTGCTCGTAAGCACTTACGCGGTCAATTGACTGTTTTTTACGGACTCTTAAAGGAATATCAGTTACAGCGCGATTCACGCCATAATGAACGATGACTGGTAAATTAAATTTAGGATTAGTTTTTAGTTGTTCGTGAGTTTCATCAATTAATTTGCGTAAATCACTTAAGTCACTACCAGTAGCTTTACTGCGCTTCTTTCGCATCTTGGAAAGACACCAAGTTACCTCACCTTTAGAAGTTGAAACTGTAATCTCATTACGAGTCTCTTCACTTCCGGTAAAAATATCCTCTTCCTGAAATAATCTTCCTGAAGTTGTAGGAAACTGAACTGGTTTTGTATAACGAGATAAAAGAATGGCAATACATTCAAGAATACTCGATTTTCCTACACCGTTAATACCAATAACTACATTAGGTTCCTCTTCCTGGAATTCCAGCGTCATATCGCCGATTCCACGAAAGGAATGCATCTCAATACGCTTAATTTTCATACTTGAAGTTAACTTAAATTTTACTTAAACTATGGACGAAAAAAATAAGTAGTTCTTATTAACGATAGCTTGATTTTTTTTCTCTATCCACGATAATCGTGTTCTATAAAACCGATATAAGATTAAAATAAAATAAGATAATACTTTTGATTAATAATAAATAATTGAGTTACTGTTTTCTGATTAATTCATGTAGTCCAGAAGACAAAAAATAGGATATTAACGCAATATAAATGAATTGTATATTTAAGTAAAAAATCAGCCAAATAAAACTTGAACAAATAAAATCAAGTGATAAATTAAAGCTGAGATTAACAATCTATATCCGAATTTATACTCTATTTAGATTAGATAAGCTGTATCTTAGGATTCTATGTCACAGTCAAATAAAACTCAGCAATCTTCATCTCCAAAAAATCCGCCATTTTGGAAAGCGTCATTAATTAAAGCTTTACGAGGTACAATTGGAGTATTAGAAAATACCGCAATCAAATTAGAAACCGAAAGGTCATCTGGTAGCGAAAAGGAACCAGGTTTTTTACAAAAGCTTCAACAGTTATGGAATAGGATTTTAGGAAAAATCCGAATTTTCTTACCTGCACAATTTTCTGCGAAGTTGACAGATACAGCTTTGACGGGAATTATTGCCTTTGTAGTCGTAATGGTATTTCTGATAACTTCAAACTTTTCTGGTAATAAACCCTCACAAATCGCAACTGTTGACTCAGACACGAAAGTAAATCCAGTAGTATATACTACTAAATCTGAATCTATAGCCTCAGAAGAGATAACAGTTTCCTTACCAGATGAAGAAACCACTATCAACCCAGAAGTTGAAACTCCAGCAGTAATCGAACAAAAAACTGATTCTTCACAACAGATAACAGTTTCCTTACCAGATGAAGAAACCACTACCAACCCAGAAGTTGAAATTCCAGCAGTAATCGAACAAAAAACTGATTCTTCACAACAGATAACAGTTTCCTTACCAGATGAAGAAATTCCCTATCCTGAAGCTACCGCACCAGAAGAAGAATTAGAAACGAAACAAAAACCCATACAACTAACACCAGAAGAAGCCTTAATTGCAGCTATTCAAAATCAAATAGCCGAAATTAGCATTATCTCAGAGGGATCTAACTCTGAACCTAGCACTTTTTCTGGAATGATAGAATCAATTAAAGCTAACTTTTTCAACAGTAATATTACGATTAAAATTAGTAATGATTGGTATAACTTAGAAAAAACCCAACAAGACAAACTTGCCACCAAAATTCTACAACGTTCGCAAGAATTAGATTTTACTCACCTGGAAATTACTGATATTAAAGGTAAATTGATAGCCAGAAGTCCAGTAGTCGGTACTGAAATTGTGATTTTTAAAAGATCAAATGATGTGTAGAGAATAGAGGAGAGGGGGAAGAAATATTTAAAAGTACAATTTCTCCATAATAGATTGCCATTATTTCCCCATCCTTCCACTGACTTGTTAAACTAAGGATTGACCCTTTGAACCAGTAATTATGCTAAGGCGTTCTAAATTCGAGACAACTCAATCTCAAATAATGCACCGTGCGGAAGATTTAATTCGTGCGGCTTCAAATCGTTATCGGATTACAGTTCAAGTGGCAAATCGCGCTAAACGTCGGCGTTACGAAGATTTTGATAATACTGAAGATGTATTGATGAAACCCGTATTACGCTCAATTATTGAAATGTCTGATGAATTAACCCAGCCAGAAATCATCGGCGATATGTAATTTCATTCAAAAAATATTTGCAGTTCTTTTCCCCACCTACCAAGGTTGTATTCTCCCCGCGACTTCAGGTAATGTAGGGAAAAGTTTCTAATACAGCGCGGCTTAAATAAATTAACCATTTGTAAAACGTCGTCAAAGCTAGGAAAAATAATACTTTTGACGAACGCAAGCGCTACTAGTCATCTTTTTTTGGACTGATAACCCTCTATATTTTAATAAATAGGGGGAATTTTTTTGCCTTAGTAATTCAAACAACCGGTAAAAACCTGGCCTTGCAACCCTCGATCGCAATCCTCGTCTGCTGTATAAAACCTAAAATAATGAAACCAAAAAACCAGCTAATTATAGGCGCGATTGCCACAAGTATAATTGTTTTCGGTTCGCCATATTTAAACTCAAAAACGAATATAGTCGCAATAAAACCCGTTGTTGCTCAAACAATAGCTTCATCGGATGCTTGGCGACAAGTTTATCAAAGATTACCAGAGTTTCCTCTCGAAAATAAATACGTTAGTAAAAAGACGCGTAAAGTCTCCGAAAATCACACCTTAGCTCGTCGTCTTATACGCTATCACGTTTATCTTAAAGGACGAATCCCCAATACTCGCCTAGATTGGAAATTAACATTAGCCGATTACCTCGGTGCCAACGAAATAATTTATGATTCTTCATATCCAGGCTCCGATACCTTGAAAACAAATCCCATCGATGGCGATCGCACTGCAATAGCTCGTCTCAATCGCCGCCAGCGCAACACTTTAATACAAGTTTTAGTTGATATATTTAATCAAAAATAAGGCAACCCATTGATCGTTCCTCAAAAGTCAAAAAATCTTAAAGCTTAGTAGTGTTATATTTTAAATCAATAACTCCCCATCCCCCCATCTCCCCATCTCCCCATCCCCCCATCTCCCCATCCCCCCATCTCCCCATCTCCCCATCCCCCCATCTCCCCATCTCCCCATCTCCCCATCTCCCCATCCCCCCAGAAATGCGTGTACTCAAAAAAGGAAACGGTTGGCGTATCGGTACGGATCCAGCAGCAGCAGAATTTAAAGGCTTGGTGGGTACGGATGATTGGGCTGTGGAGTTAACCGAAGCTGAGTTAAATGATTTTTGCCGGCTGTTGATGCAGCTTGCCCAGACTATGGAAGATATGGCATCGGAATTGATGGATGAAGAAAAAATTACCTGCGAAGCTCAAAGCGATCTAATCTGGATGGAGGTAGAAGGCTATCCCCATGACTATAGTTTACGTTTTATCCTTAATTCAGGACGCTGCGTGGAAGGTAAATGGGATTCCGCTGCCCTTGGAGAGTTAATCCAAGCCGCAGCTACGCTCAAAGTTTTTTGAATTAATTAAATTAAATAGTTGCTTCCTTGGGATTCTGTGTTAATATACTAAAGTTAAAACCCCAGGATTTATCATTCTCGTAAAAGAAAATTATAGATTCTATATTTCACAATCCGATTTCCGGGGCGTAGCGCAGCTTGGTAGCGCGCCACTTTGGGGTAGTGGAGGTCGTGGGTTCAAATCCCGCCGCTCCGATTTGATTAAATTTATAATTATATAGGTTTTTATCCTTATTCCTGTGATATCCGCAGTCGTTTAAACTAGGTTTACTTGGAAGTCAACTTAAATACCCTACGGTCGATGTCCTATACAATACTGTATGGTAGGTAAATCGATGTTGAAAGTAGTATTTGGGAATAGGGGATAGTAGGTGGAAGACGAAGGTAGACGCGCAAGCGCCAACTTTAAGAGGGTGTTTATAAAATAAATAAGACAGTAGGGGAGAAAAAAAGCGGTATAGATTATCTTCTGGCTTCATTACCGCTGTTTTATGGCTTGTTGGGATTTGAGCCAGTAAAAGTTCAGGTGAAGATTTGCTGTAATACATCAATAAGTCTTGGTGCGTTAGATGTATCAAATTTATGTATTATAACTGAATATAGTCGTGCATTTAACAAACCCTACAAGAATTTTATTTGTTATTTATAACCCATATTCGGCACCCTAGTATGTAACACTCTGCGATCGCGGATAACAAATTAAAACAAAAGAATTAAATCATACACAAATAGATTTGTTGAATTTTAGTAGGTTGCGATCGTCAAACAAAACTAATGTCAATAAATCTCAATTAGGAAAGTATTAAGAGAAATGAGGATTTATACTTGAAACCAATCTTTTTGCTTCAGCTAGTGATAATGGTACGTATTTTCACACTTTGTGTGGTAGAAAACTTATAAAAATCTGTTCTTACTGTCAACAAAATTAAACGCCCTTCAGCTATTGTGCATTATATATAAGAATCCGTTTTGATTTTTAAAATTATTCGTGTGGGTAGCTCTCCTCACTCATGCGCTTAGGCAAAAGGTTTCTAGGAGATTAAAGGGTACCAATAAGCGTTTCAATTTTCAAGTAGGATTCCTATATTGCATAAAAACTAGGCAAAAGACTGTCTTGCACTCATGCAAAAGGGATAAGAGTTTTAGCTTTTACATAATATTTCTAAATATACTACTTTTATGCGTAACAGCTCAGTAAAGCCTACGATACTGATTACTCAATACATAATTACCATATTTGTTAGTAATTATTCTTATTTAACTGACAATAAATCTAAATCTTAAATAGTTTTTATGTACTATTAATTGGTGTCAATCTATTTTGGAGGTTGTGGGGTACGAAATGTGCGATTTAATCGTTCTTTTGGCGATTCGCATTTGGATACATCAAGCTAGTAACAGCATACATGTGCAATAGCAGGGTGTTACTAGCTTGAAGAAAGTATTGCCAAGAAACAAAATTTTCTTAGAGTTTCAAATTATGGTATTCTGAAGCGTTAAATAAATTTAATTGATATCTAAATAGATAAATTTTATCCGAAAATAGATTGTTTTTGGAACATCGGAAACATATAATTATTGCCGATGAAAGTTGAGTCTAGACTTGTCTAAAAAAAGTATTTTTCCAGGTAATAATATTGTGAGATCGCATTTAAAGTTATTAACAGAACCATTTTTGCAATTCCCGACTAAAACCTCCATAAGGGTTGTATGGTTTACAGAATTTATGGGAGATGGACACGCAGTAGCATACGGTGCTAACCTGCTAGGGAGTGTATTTACTAGAAATATCAGACCGATTCATTTAAGAGAAGATCAACACTCGCGAGTTGGCAACCAAATCGCAGACGGAGAAGTCTATAAGAAACCAGTTTTACGGGAAATCTGGCGACATGAAGCTCATTTAAAAGATTTAGATCCGGGTAAGCGAATTTCTTATCGCATCACAAGTATTACGGAAAAAAGTGAATTAGTCAGCAGTCGAACATATACTCTTGAACCTGCACCACCAATAGGTAAACCTTTAAAGATTTTATTAACTTCTGATCATCAAATCAAGCCGATGGTGGCAGCGAATTTACAGAAAGTCAGAGAAACCTTTAAACGAATTGACGCTGTTTTTTTTGCTGGGGACTTAGTTAATATACCAGATCGCGCCAGTGAATGGTTTGATGATAATCGTGGTAATGCATTTTTCCCTTGTTTGCAAGGACGTGCTAAATATGTAATGGAATACGATGGCGTAGAAACAACTTATAAGGGAGGACAAATTCTGCAAAATGCTCCCATATTTCCTTGTGTGGGGAATCATGAAGTGATGGGGCGCTTTAACACCGGAAAAAGCTTGAATGAAGAATTTAACGATACGATTCCCCGTGATGTTGCGCGGGAGTTATACGGTGAAGAATATGTAGAAGATGGTTCCTTCAATACCAATACTTTCGAGAAAATATTTAATTTACCAGAAACAGAGACGGGTGAAAAAGGATATTATGCGGTAAGTTTTGGTGATGTGCGCCTTATAGCCTTAAATGTAACTAATATGTGGCGATATCCTACCGCAGAAAACTCTCGTAGAGGGAAATATGCCGAACCTCAAAAGGAGTTAAAAAATCCGGAGAATTGGGGATATGGACAGCATATTTACGAACCGATTGTCAAAGGTAGTACTCAATATAATTGGCTTGTTAAAGAACTCAGTAGCCTCGAATTTATGAATGCGAGATTCAAGGTTGTGATGTTTCACCATCCACCGCACACTTTGGGAGATAACATTTTACCTGCTTATACTGATCCAGTGCAGATAATCGAACGGAATGATAATGGTAAGATTACATCGGTGCGTTATGAATATCCCAAAGAGCAGGATCATATTATCCATGACTTGATACCGCTTTTAGAGGAAGCAAATGTACAGTTAGTATTGTACGGACATTCTCATTTGTGGAATCGCTTTGTTAGTCCTAGTGGAATGCACTTTTTAGAGACATCAAATGTAGGTAATTCTTACGGTGCGGCATATGGGGATAGGAAGCGAACAAATCTACCAAATATTGTTAATGAAAATTATACAGAAATTGGCGATCCCTACGGTTTAGAACCAATAGTACCAACAATTGCTCCTCTGTTAGACAAAAATGGTAAACCGTTACCTTATATTTCCAGTAATGAGATTACGGTTTTTAGTATTTTTGATACGGAACATGGTACTATAAGCAGTTATCGGTTTGATACCAGTAAACCTGATTCTGAAGTTATTAAGTTTGATGAGTTTCAGTTGAAAAAAGGGTTATGGGAATAGGGTTAGGAGTAATGAGTAATAAGTAATGAGTAATAAGTAATGAGTAATAAGTAATGAGTAATAAGTAATAAGTAAGAAGTAATAAGTAAGAAGTAATAAGTAAGAAGTAATGAGTTAGGAGTTAGGAGTTAGGAGTTAGGAATTAGGAGTTAGGGGTAAGAAGTAATAAGGAATTGCGATCGCTCATTACGCATGCCCCTGGCGGGGCTTATCGCTCTGGGTTATATAGAAAGTAATTAGCCCGACTTGATACATATTCAATTTTCTCCGCAGAAAATTGAATATATTCCCATTCACCGGGGAAACATTAATGGTTGGAAGCCCCCGGATTTATCCATGGATGCCAATTATATTCCCGTTGAAGCCCCTAAATTTTATTTATGGGCATTAATTACGAATTACGTTCGCGTAGCGTCTCCCGGAGGGAGATATTACGAATTACGAATTATGCTCACC
>JBCCSG010000190.1:0-13646 GCA_039200565.1 Cyanobacteria bacterium P01_D01_bin.50
GAAGTACGACAAATTATAGAACGAGTGTGGCATTTAGAAAAAAGCAGACTTGATAAAAAAAGTTTCGGTCATATTAACGAAGATATTTTAGCAATCGTCAAGGAAGCCGTGAAATGAAGCTGACTTCTATCAAGCTTTGTAACTTTCGCTCTTTTTACGGTAAAACTTGTGAAATAACTCTTGCAGCGACTCACTCGAACAATACTACTATAATTTACGGTAATAATGGTGCAGGAAAAACTAGTTTACTCAATGCATTCACATGGGTATTATACGAAAAATTTAGTGCAGCTTTCGCCTCAATAGACCAACTTGTAAATAAAAGGGCGATCGCCGAAGCGAAAAAAGGGCAAAGTGTAGAATGTTGGGTAGAATTAGCGTGGGAACATGACGGTAAACGCTATAGAGTAAAACGCCAATGTCGAGTTTACAAACATAAAAATGATATTGATATTGGTAAAACAGAATTATATATGCAGGTAGCGGGAGACGATGGCAGATGGTATCTTCCCCCACAACAACCAGAAGATATTATCGGGCAAATTTTACCAGCGAGTTTACATCAATATTTCTTCTTCGATGGGGAACGAATTGAAGAAATAGTTCGTTCCGATAAGAAAGCGGAAATAGCGGAAGCTACGAAGATATTTTTGGGTGTTGAAGTAATAAATCGCTCGATTAGACACTTACAAGAAGCCAAGAAAAGCTTAGAAAACGAATTGAGATTAATTGGTGACTTGGAAATTAAAAAGCTGTTAAAGGGGCAAAGTAAAATTGAGCTTGAAATTGAAGTAATTAACAAGCGGCAGGAAGAGATTATAAAAGAGTTAGAATATCAAAATACTTTTAAAAAAGAAACTAGTAAACTTTTACGCGAACTTAATGCTGCTAAAGATTTACAAGAAAGACGACAGGAGTTAGAAAAAAATAAAGCATCGAATCAAGATGATTTGCGACAAAGGAGAGAAACGATAAAAAAAACAATTTCTGCACGGGGTTATACAGTATTATTAGGGGAAACAACAGTACAGTTTCGAGAAATTATTGACAATTTAAAGCAGCGAGGAAAGTTAACTACAGGGATTTCGCGAGAGTTTATTCAAGAGTTATTAGATTCTCAAAACTGTATTTGTGGTACGAGTTTAAGTGAGGCAAATAAAACTCGCGAAAATGTCGAAACTTGGTTAGATAAAGCTGGCTCCTCGGAAGTTGAAGAAACAGCGATTAGAATGTGCGCTAAAGTTGATGAAATCGATAAGCAAGCAGGGATATTTTGGCAAGAAATCGATCGAGAACAAGTTAAAATAAATCAATTAAGACAAACAATTGCCGAAATTGAAGTAGAATTAGATAATATTGAAGAAAAATTAAGAAAAGATCCCAGTGAAGAAATTCGTAGTTTACAAAAGCGTTTAGATCAAATAGAAGAAAAAATTACCGAGTTAACTTTAGAACAAGGGGCTAATCAGCAGAAAGTAGTTAACTTAAAATCGGAATTGGAAGGTTTGAACAAACAAATCGCCAGACAGAAATTAAACGAAGAAAAACAAATATTAGCACAGCGCCGAATCAGCGCAACAGAAGATGCGATCAATAGATTAGCCCAGGTAAAAGTGTTGCAAGAACAGCAATTCCGCTTGCAATTAGAAAAAAGAATCCAAGAGATTTTTAGCGAAATCTCCTTTACACCTTATATTCCCACAATCAGCGAAAAATACGAACTGACGCTGATAGAAAATACTGCTGGCTTAGATATGCCAGTTGCAGCATCTACGGGAGAGAATCAGATTCTTAGTTTATCATTTATTAGCAGCATAATCGATAGAGTGCGGGATTGGAGTCAAAAGAAAATGCTGATGGTAACCGATAGTAGCACCTTTCCGATTGTGATGGATTCACCTTTCGGTAGTTTGGACGAAATTTACCGAAAGCATATAGCGAAAATTATTCCTGAGTTGGCAAATCAGTTAGTGGTGTTGGTGACTAAAACTCAATGGAGGGGTGAAGTGGAAGACGAAATGTCATACCGCGTCGGTAAAGAGTATGTGCTGACATATTATTCTTCTAAACCAGATTGCGAACAAGATTTTATTGAATTGAGTGGAGAAAGATATCCTTTGGTGAAACAAAGCCCGAATGAGTTTGAATATAGTGAGATTGCCGAAGTTGAGAGAGAGTAGGGTTAGAGGGGGGAGAGGGGGTATAAAAAGTTCATATATTCTAATTTGAGTTGGTAATTCAAACAAATATGATATTTCACCTCTAAAAATAAAGGAAAATAATCAAAATATGGCTGAAACTGGTAGAATCAGGGTTGCAAAGGATAAGGCAGAATTAGTAAAAAGTTTAACATCTGGAAATGGTGCAACTGGACCTTTTCAAACTTTCGCTGATGTGGTGGTGTTTGCAGCTACTTTGGGTAAAAAGCGCGATCGCCGTGTACCTTTGGGAGAGATTTCTCAAAGAGAGCCTTCACCAATTAAAGTAGAAACCTTTGCCTCTATGGGATATGACTGGGTAATTAAATTAATTGGAATTACTGAGACTAAAGATATAAAAGTAATTTCAGTAATTCAGGAAGAGCCTCAAACTCATCGTAATAATATTTTTGAGCAATATGCCAATGGTGGTTTGGAAATATTGCAAACTGAATTACGGGGTGCGGTAGATTATTCGGAAAGACTTTTGTTGATATTAAGCTCCCAAAGGTTTAAGGAAGAGAAGCAAGAAGAGGAATTTGATTTGAGTAAATTTCTTTCTTGAATATACGCCGTTGATTAACCGTTACTTGACACTCACTCAATAAATTGAGGGATACTTGATTCATCCAAACACCCCCAATATGTTAGTTTAACTCTAATACAGAAGGTTGTGCTAAAACTACTGATTCTGTATCCTGAGAATATTCTTTCAAAAGTTTATTATCTTCTGCAACATTGATTCGGGAGCTGCTGCCTAAAATAATTAAAATTCTTACCCGATTCCGATCGCTTCTAAAAATATTTTGAGCATAAAAACAACTCAAAGCTATCTAAGCATCCGGATAACTATCAAATAAATCCCATAAATGCCGAAGAAGCTTTCGTAACTATTGTGGCACTCAACCGAGAACAAATACATAGAGTATTTTATCCAAAGTAAAGTACGAAAATCTACAATTTAAATGAATGCTTAAAACCTCTCCCGAATTAAGGGAAGAGGGAAGGCAGATGCGTTATTTTCCACCGTAATAGAAAGCAACTTCCTTTTCCTTCAAAGGCACAAAATCAGCTTCTTCAAGCATTTTATTCAGTTCCGCTTGTGAGATATGCTTAGCCCCAATTCTGACAATACGAGATCTCATCGTATTTTTGACACCACTGCGCTGTCTATTCGCTTCCAATCCCATTACCTTATGATATAAATCCAGTTTTGTAGGTTCAATAGGAGAACCATCTAAATCAATTCCTTTTGCGATCGCTTCGTCAACAGCATCTGCACCCTTGGTTGATGGATTCATTTGGTTAGCTTCAGCAGTCATGGCAAGATATTAATCACTCTGTAACTAAATTTTACCAGTTTGCGGTAGTCCAAATAAAATAGAATTTATGCATCAACACCTTACCCAAATATTCCAAACAACTTATACCAATTCTGGGCGGAGGTTGCGCGGGCAGCGCCCTAACTCTATCTCTAGTTGAGCTACCAATACAAAGTCAACCCGCGTTGACTAAATATGGCGCATCTTTATAAAGAAATAGTATTACAATAGAATATAAGGGCTTTAACCTTTAGCATACAAGCCTTTGAGATACAAGCCTTCGATCTTAAAATAAACTTTCGGATGCCGTAATTTTCCCTAGGCGCTTGTCACTCATAGAGCTTATAGTTTAATCTCAAAGCAATGCTTTAGCAATATGGTGACGCTATGTCAGAGCATCGTATTCCCGATAAACAAAACCGTAAACTAGAAAGAGCTTTAAGCAATACAATTGTTGATAAATGTTTTGAGAACTCTGAAAGCTGGTTGAGAGCTATCTTAAGAATGTGTATATTCTCCTTAGGCTATATAGATTCTGAGCCAGTATTCATTGTTGAATGCCCTAATCAAGCTGTAGCGAAACGATTAAGCCGCAAAACTTATCCTTTCCGAGATATTGTATACTATTTTACCGAAAACCTCCAAGCCAGTGAACGCAGTTTATTTTGTTATCAAGATTCAGTTAGCGGTTCGTGGCAATGTTTTGACACCAATAGTAGTTCTTGGGAAAGCTGGAATAGTCTACAGATACCTCAGCGCTTTCATTAAAAAAAATGAAGTTCGGAGGCTCCTAGGGGAAAAGTTAAGAGCGTGGAAAGCACTTAAGAGTTATAAGTTCTCAATTGTCTACTCCCCCTCTACCCCTTTTCCCCATTAATCATCCTTCCGCGTTAGTAACCCACCAAAAAAAGCACCCAAGATACTACTAGTCCAGATTCCGGTAGTGCTACCTTGCCACATTGCACCTGGTGCTATTACAACTTTACAACCCCTTCTAAATAACCCCCAACGTTGATTTTCACAGTTTTCACTGTGGGCTTGCAAGCTGATTTGTCCGCCGACATAACCGCCGAAAAAACCCGATGCAAGGGCTAGGAAAGTGCAAATTAGTAAACGTTTTTGTGATGATTTTTTGCTCATTGAGTGGATGGGGAGAGGGGGAGATGGTAAGCCACTGCGTTGGTGAGGCAGCGCGGTGAAGGGGGGTCTCCCCCACTCGCTATTGCCGAAAGGGTACGCATCGGCAGCGCGGCGTGCACGGAGGAACACGCACCGTTGTAGCGACTGCCGCCGACAGTCAGGCAAGTGGCGCAACCCGAAGGGGGAGAGGGGGAGAGGGGGAGAGGGGGAGAGGGACTAGAAAATTTATAATTTATAACTTCTAACTCCTAACTTCTCCTTACTCCAAAATCAACCAGTATTTCTCATGCCAGCAGCAATACCATTAATAGTTAACAGTGCGCCTCTGAGTAATTCTCCTTTGCTGTAACGGGAATGAATTACTCCAGAGGTGGCATTGTTTTTGCTGTCGCGCAGACGCTTGAGTAAGGATACCTGAATAAATCCTAGAGGTACAATAGTACCATTTCTCAATTGTACCGAACGCTGTAAGACTGGGTATCCATCTAAAAGTCTTTCGTTTCCATTGATTTCTAAGACTAAATTTTTTGTCAGATGGTATTCGCACGAAATTTGATTGAAAACTTGGTAAAAGCGTTCTTTATCTTCAGGCTTAGATAGTTCCTCTACATAATGTCGCGCCATTTGTAAATCGACTTTTGCTAAGGTCATTTCTACTTTGGAGATTACCATTTTGAAAAATGGCCACTTACTGTAAAAACACCTTAGTAACTGTATGTGTTCGTCGGGGGCTTCGTTTAAAAATTCTTGCAAAGCCGTACCAACTCCGTACCATGCAGGCAGCAAAAATCGAGTTTGCGTCCAGCTAAATACCCAAGGAATGGCTCGCAAACTACTTAATCCTTTTTTACCCGATGGGCGACGGGCTGGCCGAGAACTGATTTGTAACTGACTAATTTCTTCAATGGGGGTAACTTGATTGAAAAAGTCGATAAAATCTGGTTGTTCGTAGATTAAATGTCGATAATGAACTCGCGATCGCGCTGCCAATTCTTCCATGATTTCGTTCCAGGGTTGGATGTCGTCAAACCCGGAGCGTAACAGTAAGCTGGCTTGAATTACTGCGGTAGTGATGGTTTCGAGATTGTACAATGCCAAGTTTTGTAAGGAGTATTTGGAAGCTAAAACTTCTCCTTGTTCGGTAATCTTGATCCGTCCGTTGATACTTTTACCTGGCTGTGCCAAAATTGCCTCGTAAGCGGGACCGCCACCACGTCCTACCGAACCACCCCGTCCGTGGAATATTCGTACGCTTAAGCCGTATTCTTCCGCTATTTGCTGTAACGATTTTTGAGCTTTATGAATCTCCCAATTACTGCTGAGAAAACCCGAATCTTTATTACTGTCAGAATATCCCAACATGATTTCCTGTAAGTTGGGATCCAGAGTAGAATAAATTTCCCCTTGTCCCCTTGTCTCCTCGTCTCCTTCTCCTCCTGTTTCCTTATCTTCTTCATAGGCTGCATATCCTCCTGCAAGTAGGGCGCGATACAGAGGCAGGGAAAATAACTCTCCCATGACTTGCCTCGAACGCTGTAAATCTTCCACCGTTTCAAACAGGGGAACTACTCGGATTGTACCTACGGCGGTTCCAGGATCGTAAAGTCCTGCTTCTTTGGCTAATAGCAATACTTCCAGTACGTCGCTGACGGAACGACACATACTGATAATATAAGTTTGACAGATGTTGCAACCAAATTCTTGTTGCAGGGAATTCACTACCCGTATTGTTTCAACGATTTCGTTGGTTTTATCTCCAAACGGTAACTGTGCTGGTATTAGAGGCCGTCTAGTTTGCAATTCTCCTATTAACCAAGCAATTTTTTCTGATTCTGGTAGTTCGTCGTAACTTGTCTCTAAAATCCCCAAATATTCTAAGATTTCGCCGATTGCATCGCTGTGACGAGTTGATTCTTGCCTAACATCTAATTGTGTCAAATTAAAGCCAAAAATTTCTACTTGACACAGGAGATTTTCTAACTGCTGACACTTTAAGCCGGTTTCTGACAAGTTGCGTTGAATTAACCTCAAATCTGCTAAAAACTCAGAAGCAGAACGGTAAATGGGGGCTTTGTCATCTTTGATTATTTCGCGTTTCCACAATGCGGAATTACGTGCCCGTGTATTTTCCAATCGCTTGACTACATAGGCGAGTTTTAATCTATAAGGTTCCTGACGATAGCGTAAAGCCAATGCATCGTAAACCTCGCTCATCTGGGATTGTTCGATTTCTAGGGATTCTAATAAATCTGGTAAAACATCGCTCCAGTGCAGCGATACGCTTAATAATTCAATTAAACCTTTAGCTGATTCTATGTATTTTTCCAACACCATATGGCGTTGATAGCAAGCTGTCTGCCAAGTTATTTCTGGTGTTACAGATGGATTGCCGTCTCGATCGGAACCTACCCAAGAACCAAATTTACAAAAGCTTTTAATTGGTGGCTCAAGTCTGGGAAAGGTTGAATTTAAAGCGTATTTCAGACGTTCGTACAGTTGAGGAGTAGCTTCAAACAATACTTCTTGAAAGTAGTGCAGCGCATAATCTACTTCATCAAGTACCCTGGGCTTAAACTGATGTAGTTCGTCGGTACGCCACCATAAACGAATTTCTTCGAGTAATTGAGTGCGCAGTTGATTTGTTTCCCAAGAATATCCTCCAGCGCTTATATTTCCATTAGGCTTTTCTGATGCATCGAGTTTTTGCAGTAAATTTACCACTCGTCGCTGCTTATCTCGGATGGTTGGGCGGACAATTTCAGTGGGGTGAGCTGTAAACACTAAGCGCACGTCCAATTGCTCAATTAATCGTTGAATTTGTCCTGGTGGAACGTTGAGTTTAAATAACTTAGGAAATAGTTCGGCAAAGGTACCTTTGTCTTTTATATTGGGTTTGCCGTGCAAATTTTTGACTGGTAAGTCTGCATCAACTTTGTTGAGATGAATTTCTTCTTGCTGTTGATTGCTTGAATAAATGATATCGGGTAAAGCTTCTCGCTCTAATGCTTCCCCCGAATCTTCGTAGCGAGTTAATTGCTGCTGTTGTTCGTAATCCTGTTCTATGATATTTATCAACTGGAAATACAAAGCAAATCCACGCGCTGCCCTTATTGCTTCATTAATACTCAATTGTTCAATTAAGTTAAGTACTGAATCAGCTTGATTACCAGTTGCTTGTCCTTCCGGAGAACATAAATCGCGTAGTTTTTTGAGCAGATCCACCATTTGTTGTCCGCATTCTTCGCGGAGAACTAATTCCCAAACTTCCTCGACAATTTGTAAGCGATGGCGCAAAAACAAATCTGATGCGGGGTATATATTCATAGCCTGAGTCGAAGGGTATAAAACGGTACTCATATCCTCTGTAGTAATAGAACTGATTACTGTTTACGATCTTTTAGTGGTTGTGCACCCACATCTGATGAAATTTCCACCCAACGACGGGGCAAGACTTGGGGAAAAACGGAGTTGGGGACTTTAATCTGTAGAATTTGAAGTCGGAAAATCAAGTATGGGCAGGCGTTCGCCTCGAAATAGTTCTTCGCTAGCAACTCCAAGGGCTATGAGTGCTTCACGGGTGGCTTTTTCCGCTAACACTAATGTTAAGACAGAAACGGTACCTGCTTGCAATATGACAGACTGGGGAATTGAAAATAAACCCAAGTTTAATTCGGATGAAGATGATTTAGAATTAACAGATCCAGTTGACATAGATATTTTTTACTGCTTTAAGATAAGTTAGATAAAACACAAAACGCGCGCGTTCGGCCACGCTATAAGTTTCTTTACGAAGTTAATATGGGCAAATTAAATCACTACATAAAAAAACCAATGAGATAACAAAAATGTTAAAAAAGCCGACCGAGCAATATAAATTGCGATAGCTCTAGTTTACTAGCTGTTGCCCACTAACTGCATCCGCCCAATCCCTGTTCGTCAACAACAGATGAAAACAGCCATCAGAGAAACCCAACAATCATTAGCGCAGTGGGTAAGTCAAGCAACTGGGATCAACTCTTTAGGGGTAAAAGTCCGGTTGCGAGGAAATGACCTGCACATTCTTTGCGAATCACATAAAGCCCCTCCTCGTTGGGACACTTTATCCGATCTGCTCAAAGCGCTACAGCAAACAGATTTAGATGCTTTAGCACACAGCGAACAACCTTCAATATACCAAGTTTTCGTTTACGGAAAGAAAAAAAGCGAAAAACGCCCCGAATGGTGCCATAAGGTTTACTTAAATCAAATCGACAAGCACTTAGAAGAAGTAAGTCTTGCACTTTTAAGAGCAGATAATCGCAATGCATCTCCGAGTGGAGCGCTAATCTTATCTAATGAAAGTTTAGCTCGCCAAGGAGATCCTGGGGCTATTGCTCGCTATCTCAGCGAAACGCTGAGTACTTTGGGTGTAGCAGTCCAAGTCAAAGTTAAACAGCAAAAACCTGACTCTAATACGAACCAAAATAAAAGTCGTTTGTGGGTTTTTTGTCAGTCAAATTATACGCCAGACCCATCATTAATTGCAGAACCAGTCGCCACTAAGTTACGAAATCTTAAACTTCGTGGTTATCAAGATGCAGTCATTTCTACACAGGTTGTCGGCGAAACTCAACCAGATTGGCTGTTATTGATTGATTTAACCCCTCCAGAGGTAATGGTCAAAGAATGGGCAAGGTGGGGAGATGTGCAAGCAATTGTCAAACTTTTAAATCTTGAATTTGCTAATTCAAAAATAGAAGTACAAGCTTCTTTACAAGACGAAACGCTACATATATTTTGTATTCCAACTGATAATGCCTCCTCCAAGGAAGTAATTCCGGGCAAAACATTGTGTTTGGATAAAATTGTCCCTACTTTAGAAACATTAGCCCCTCAAGGGATAATATCGGCGGCTATTTACGGACAAAAAACAGCAACGGATACTCAACCAGCTTGGATTGATTGGTTGTCTTTACCAGCTAAAGAACATCCTGCCTTGTCCACATCCCCAATGGAATTAGCCAATTCCGGGGATATCGAAGCCATTACGTTTTTACTGCAACGCTTGCTCAATCCCGACTTAGAAAAGCGTTTAAAAACTGGCGGTATTCGCGTAATTTTGGTAAAAAAACAAGATTTATTACACATTATGTGCGATGCACCAGTATGTCCGGCACGCAAACAAGTAGCTCCCAAAGTAATTAATTTTATTAGACATTTACAATTGTCCGATCTGGGAGGAGTGCGCATTTACGGACGGCGAGCTGGTAATAAAAAGCCGTTTTGGCAATTTGGTGAGGATTTCAAACAGCGTCAACGGGTAGTACCGGAAGCAACTCCAGAATTTGCGGCGACTTCCGCCTACGTGCAGGAACTTTTACCCAACGACAGCGAACCCGTATTGCGTCCAGATTTAACCGCCGAAGAAATTCATACTTTTGTTACTGATGTAGCTCTCGATTGGGGTGAAACTGTCAAAAACTGGTTTTTGAGAACCCAGCTATTTGTTGAAAAGCAGCAGCCATCGGAATCAAGTTCAGGATTATCTGTACGTCGCGTCGCTTTAATTTGGGGTAGCCTGGGATTATTGCTGACTTTACAAACTGATTGGCTACTGGGTAAAATTTTAACTTCCTTAACACCCCCAACTCCAAAAATTGCCGGAGTGCCTTCTTCTATTACCGCGAAAGAAGAAACAACAGCGGCATTTCTCGCCAACGCCACTGAAGAACAATCACTACCCAACTCCAACTCAGCATTTAACGCTTCTGGCTTCACCAGCGAAAACAAACGATCGCGAGGTAAAGCAACAGCAACTGCCATCCTCTTAGCAGCGCGATCGCCACTGCCAAGTTTTAATTCTCGCCAATTAGACGAACAATTAGCGTTATACAAACAGCGTCTGGCAAAAAATGGAGGGCCACCCGATGTATTAATTATCGGTTCCTCTCGTGCTCTAAGAGGTGTAGATCCAGATGCGCTTTCTAAAGGTTTGGCTTCAGAGGGTTATTCTGATGTTGATATATTTAACTTTGGTATTAACGGTGCAACAGCACAAATTGTCGATTTTATAATTCGTCGCGTACTCCAACCAGAAGAATTACCAAAGACAATTATTTGGGCAGATGGTTCTCGTGCTTTTAATAGCGGTAGAAAAGATAACACCTTTGCAGCAATTCAGGCATCGCCAGGTTATCAACATGCGTTAAAAACATCACTAGCCAGACTTGGGAATACAGATACTTCCCCAAAAACTACCAACGAAGCAGAAATTGCCAAACAAAAAAGTAATGGCTATCAAGTGATCAACGACAAGTTAAATGAAGGATTTGCCACAGTTTCGAGTTCTTACAAAAAACGCGATCAATTAAAAAGTCAGTTCAAAAACATATTCAAATCTCTACCCATAATCAGCGCTCTTTCTGGAGAATATTCTGCTTCATACTTAACAACTTTAGATGAAGACGTTTCCAATTACGCAGTAGACTTTGATGGATTTTTACCTTTATCCATCCGTTTTAACCCCAAGACTTATTATAAAAAACACAGCATTGTTGAGGGTAATTACGATCGAGACTATCAAAATTTTGATTTAGTTGGCGAGCAAAACGCAGCTTTGCAAGCAGTACTCAATTACACTGAGTCCCGAAATATAAATGTAGTGTTCGTAAATATGCCCTTGACAGCAGAGTATTTAGATAATTTTCGTCAAAAATACGAACAAGAATTTGAAAAATATATGCTGAATTTAGCAAGCCGCCCCAATTTCGTTTACCGAGACTTAAGTCAAATATGGTTAAAAGCAAACGACTACTTTTCCGATCCCAGTCACCTCAATCGTTACGGCGCATACGAAGTATCGAAAAAACTCGCCAAAGATCCAATGATTCCCTGGAGCGCTAAGTGAGAGCGGAAGAGAGGGGGAGATGAGGAAGATAATTTTACCAACTAACGACTATCAACTAACGACTAATTCCTAATGAACTTTATTTCGTTTGGATACGGACTATTTTTACTCAGTGTATTGGGAATTTATTGGTCTGTAGAACAACAAAGGTTGCGACTATGGACTTTATTAATTGCCAGTATCATATTTTATGCGTCTAACCAAATTTACTATGTACCGTTGTTGTTGACGCTGATTTTTATCAATTTTCGTTTGGGGTTAGCTCTAGGGCAAAATACTTCTCCGGGAAAGCATACTCTTGATTGGCGGATTTCTAATCAAGAGTGGCAATTTGCTCAAGCTGATTGGAATCGCCGTCGTTTACAGGTTTTATGGCTGGGGATTATTTTCAATATTGTGCTGTTGTTTGGATTCAAGTATTTACCGCCTTTATTTAACTTTTTCAACCCCAATAGCACCAATCCTGGCAACGTAAACGCTTTTAAAGCAATTGCACCTCTGGGGATTTCATTTTTCACTTTTGAGTGCATTGCTTATTTAGTCGATGTTTATCGTGGCGCTCCTGCTTCAGAACAGTTTATTACATTTGCTAGTTACAAATCCTTCTTTACTAAACTAATTTCTGGTCCAATTACTCGCTACCATAATTTAGCCAATCAATTTGATACTCTCAAGTTTCCTAATGCCGATACTATTGCTGAAGGATTATGGCTAATTGCTAGAGGAGCGTTGAAAAAAGCACTTTTAGCAGATCACTTGGGAATTTTTGTAGATTTATGTTTCAGTAGCTTACAAAGAGCTGGTAGCGTCGATCTATGGTTAGCTACTTTCGCTTACGGCTTACAACTGTATTTAGATTTTAGCGGTTATGTAGATATTGCTCGCGGTAGTGCTTTACTCTTCGGTTTAGTATTGCCAGAAAACTTCAACCATCCTTACTTCAGCACTAGTATTGCTGACTTTTGGCGGCGCTGGCACATGACATTAGGTGATTGGCTGCGCAATTATCTTTACTTTCCCCTCGGTGGCTCCCGTCGAGGTTTAGCTCGCACCTGCTTGAACTTAATGATCGTTATGCTAATAGCCGGAATTTGGCACGATGCAGCCTTAGGATGGATTGTTTGGGGTGGATTCCACGGTTTAGCACTAGTCGTGCATCGTCTAACTGATGTTATCAGCGATCGATTCGAGCCTCTAGAAAATTTCTGGCAAAATCCCGCCGGAATAACTTTAGCTTGGCTAATTACTCAGTTAATGGTTTTTACTTCATGGATATGGTTCCGCTTACCTAACTTACAAGACTCCTGGTTAGTATTTACCCACTTGTGGGGCCGTTCTGCTGACGCACAATTTGCCCAAAAAGTCTACTTGGAAGCCCTTAATATTAGTCAATATCAACTAGCTGTTTTATTAATTTCTATTGCAACTGCTATGGTGATCGCTTACATCTTAAGCAATCGCCTCAGACTACAGCTAAATTGGCATCTGAAATTATTATTCATACCACTATGCCTCTGGGCAGTTTGGATTTTAGCTCCTGAAGGTCGATTACCTTATATATATTTTGATTTTTAATCTAGTTGATGGTTGATGGTTGATAGTTGTTCTACTAACTACTAACCACTAACAACTAATAATTAACCACTATCAAAATAGTTGTTCTACTAACCACTAACAACTAACCACCATCAAATCTGATAAGCTCAGATTATATTTACAATAATTAATATAAATGTGAGTAAATGCTCCTAAGTGAATTAACTAATGTATAGTATTAATAACAGGCAAGAGAAATCATGCCTAATTATAAGACGAATAAGAAGCAATTATCCGAACCATGACAACCACATTACAAAGACGCGAAAGCGCTTCTGCGTGGGAGCAGTTCTGTGGATGGATCACCAGCACCAACAACCGTTTATACATCGGTTGGTTCGGTGTTTTGATGATTCCTACACTGTTATCTGCAATCACCTGTTTCATCATCGCTTTTGTTGCAGCACCTCCTGTTGACATCGATGGTATCCGCGAGCCTGTTGCAGGTTCCTTGATCTACGGAAACAACATCATCTCTGGTGCTGTTGTACCTTCTTCTAACGC
>JBCCSG010000191.1:0-13639 GCA_039200565.1 Cyanobacteria bacterium P01_D01_bin.50
AATACTGTTTTCGTTTAGAACCAGGAGATTGTTTATTCGTACAGAATTTTCGCATGCTTCACGGACGTAAAGCTTTTAAACCTGGTTCGGGTTCCAGACATTTGGAAATAGCATATATGGATTGGAGCTATTTTGCAGGAAAAAGAGATTTCCATAAAATTAAACATCTATATCTAGAAAGCTAGAAACAAATTAAACAATACAAAAAACCTTCGCTTACTTAAACAAGATAATATGGGTTACCAAACAATTATTCAACAAGCCAAACACAAACTTGAACCCTTAAAAGGCGATCGCTTTGTCAAAATATCCCATCGAGAAGATCGATGCGATATTCCAGCCTCTGCTTGGAAACCTCTTTTGGAAAATTCTTATTTACAGACTTGGAAAGGAATAATTCTGAACAAAGGAGTTACGGAAATAGCCGTTTATCCCATGCTCCTATGTGAACTGCAACCAAAAACCATTATTGAAATTGGTGCATTCAATGGTGGGGGAGCAATTTGGCTAGCAGATCACTTAGATTTGTTTGGGATTGATAGTCATGTCTACTCAATGGATATCGATTTATCACTGCTCGATGAAAAAGCTAAAAGTGATTCTCGGGTTTGCTTTTTAGAAGGGGATTCTTACAAAATTGAGACAGTTTTTACTTCCTCCATGCTTTCTGAACTACCTCATCCTTGGTTGATAATAGAAGATGCCCATGTCAATCTCCTAGGAGTACTTGAATACTTTGACAAAAACGGTATTCAAAGTGGAGACTATTTGATAGTTGAAGATACCAACGAATTACATTGGCAATTGTGGGGTGATAATTGGGACGATAAAGCAGAAATGCAGCAAGGTTCCCGAAAAATGGCTGATTTGCGTTATTGGTTAAGTAACCATGAAGATGAATATCTAGTAGATACTCACTATCAGGATATGTACGGTTATAACGGCTCAAAAAACTGGAATTCAATTCTAAAAAGAGTTTAATAAACAAACATTTGTAACATGAATATACAAGACAAAGTACAGTGGGTATACAGTTCCCAAAATAAACAGGAATTAACTGAGCGATATGATGTTTGGGCACAAGAATACGAACAAAATTTGGATGAAGAGTTTGGCTATATAGGACCAGAACCCGCAGCAGATATACTGAGTAAATATGTGTCCCAAGATGCTAAAGTTTTGGATGCTGGAGCGGGTACGGGCTTAGTAGGGCAATTTCTTCATCAACGGGGCTACCATAATTTAGAAGCCATGGATATGTCCCCAGGTATGCTCGAGCAAGCAGAACAAAAAAATGTATACACAAAACTACATCAAGGCATTTTAGGTGAAGCACTAAATTTTCCCACCGCCTCTTTTGATGCCACTATCAGTGTTGGGGTGTTCACCTATGGACATGTAGGCAGTGATGCGTTTGACGAGTTAATTCGCATCACTAAGCCGGGGGGACACATTGTTTTTACAATCTCTGTAGGTCATTACGAGAAGAGCGACTTTAAAACCAAGCTGACTTCATTAGAAGCGAATGGGAAGTGGGAAAAAGTCGAAACCACAGAGAAATTTCGCGCCCATGCAAAAAAAGACACTGGCGTTTATCTTCAAGTTTGGGTTTATCGAGTTAACTGAATCCCAAAATAAATATTGTAAACAATCACCACGTCGCAATCAAATTACGAGTTGCCTCAACTATAATATTAAGTTTGATAAAACTTTAAAATAAAAAACACTTGCACGCTTAACTGCACTCAGTTAAAAATAAGTACGGCTTTTCACGTGGAGTAATGAGACGGTGAGTCAGGCATTTGATTACGATTTGGTGATTGTAGGCGCTGGAGTAGGTGGACATGGCGCTGCCTTACACGCCGTTAGCTGCGGATTGAAAACTGCAATTATTGAAGCTGCTGATATGGGGGGAACCTGCGTTAATCGTGGTTGTATCCCCTCGAAAGCATTACTTGCAGCTTCCGGCAAAGTTCGGGAGTTACGCGATGCTTACCATCTCAAAGCCCTGGGAATTCAAATTGACAATCTTAGATTTGAAAGAGAGGATATCGCCAACCATGCCAATAATTTGGTGGCGAAGATTCAAGGAGATTTAACTAACTCTCTGAAGCGTTTGGGAGTTGATATTATTCGAGGTTGGGGTAAACTCGCCGGAGAACAAAAGGTTTTAGTTGATACGCCCAATGGTGAAAAAACTATTACAGCTAAAGATATTATACTTTCCCCGGGTTCGGTTCCTTTTGTGCCGCCGGGGATTGAAGTTGATGGTAAAACCGTATTTACTAGCGACCAAGCGGTAAAGTTAGAATGGTTGCCGCAATGGGTAGCAATTGTCGGTAGCGGCTACATCGGTTTGGAATTTTCTGATGTCTACTCGGCTTTGGGTTGCGAAATTACCATGATAGAAGCCCTACCGCAATTAATGCCGGGATTTGACCGCGATATTGCTAAACTGGCTGAAAGGGTATTGATTAATCCTCGGGATATTGAAACTTATTCGGGAATATATGCTAAAAAAATTATTCCTGGTTCACCTGTAATCATTGAACTAGCAAATTTTAAAACTAAAGAAGATGTAGATGTGTTGGAAGTTGATGCTTGTTTGGTAGCTACTGGGCGGATTCCAGCAACGCAAAATATAGGTTTAGATTCGGTTAATGTAGAACTTGATAAGCGTAAGTTTATTCCAGTAAACGACTCCATGGCGGTACTTAGTCAAGGGGAACCCGTACCACATTTATGGGCAATTGGCGATGCTACAGGCAAAATGATGCTGGCTCATGCTGCTTCTGCTCAAGGTATTGTTGCCGTAGAAAATATTTGCAGTAGAGCCAAAGAAATTGACTATTCTAGCATTCCCGCAGCAGCTTTCACTCATCCAGAAATTAGCTATGTAGGAATGACGCAGGAACTTGCTAAAGAAAAAGGCGAAGCTGAAGGATTTGAAGTTGGAGTTAGTAAGAGTTATTTCAAAGGTAATTCTAAAGCTTTAGCAGAAGGTGAAGCCGATGGAATCGCCAAAGTTGTGTACCGCAAAGATAATGGGGAGGTACTTGGAGTACATATTTTTGGACTTCATGCTGCCGATATAATTCATGAAGCAAGTGCGGCTCTAGCCAATCGTCAAAGCGTTAATACTCTAGCTCATTTAGTCCACGCTCATCCCACACTTTCCGAAGTATTAGATGAAGCTTACAAACGAGCAGCACTGAGTTAGTTGTAAAAAGTTAGTTGCTTCCTAGCAGGGGATTAAGAGTGAGGAGTTAGGAATGAGGAGTGAAGAATTTTTAATTGTTTAGTCTCCTCATCTCCCCACCTCTCCATCTCCCCATCTTCCCCCTTCCCCTCTCCCTATCTCCTCATACCCAATTTCCAATTAGAGAATCATGCAAATCCGTCGTCGCCCACCCAATCCCGATATTGCCGTATCTTCATTGCGATATCAAATTGCTGCACCTGATGCTAACCCAAACAATATTTTAGAAGAAATTATTTGGTATAAAGAAGCCGAAGTTGACCAAATGCGCGAAAAGCAATCTTTACAGGATTTGCAGCGTCAATTAGTTAATGCACCACCGACTCGCGATTTTCTTGCAGCGCTACGACAAGGTAAGACTAAACCGGCTCTAATCGCAGAAGTAAAAAAAGCTTCTCCCAGTAAAGGTGTTATACGAGAAGATTTCGATCCAGTACAAATTGCTCTTGAGTATCAATTAGGTGGTGCTAGCTGTCTTTCGGTACTTACAGATAAGAAGTTTTTTCAAGGTAGCTTTGAAAATTTATCTAAAGTTCGCGCTGCTGTAGATTTACCGCTGCTATGCAAAGAATTTGTAATTTATCCTTACCAAATGTATTTGGCAAGACTTCGCGGTGCTGATGCGGTTTTGCTGATTGCTGCTGTACTTAGCGATCGAGATTTACAATACTTTGTAAAAATCGCTAACGCTTTAAAATTAACCCCTTTGATTGAAGTTCACACTCTAGCAGAACTTGATCGTGTTTTAGCGATAGATGGTGTTTCCTTAATTGGTATTAACAATCGCAACTTAGAAGACTTTTCTGTTGACTTACAAACTACTTGTAAGTTATTACAGGCAAGGACTCAAGAATTACAGGATCGTAATATCCTTGTGGTTAGCGAATCGGGATTACATATTCCCGATGATTTAAGCTTAGTTGCCTCCAGTGGTGCCTCTGCTGTGTTGATTGGTGAATCGTTGGTAAAACAGCCAGATTTAAACAAGGCTCTAGCCAATCTCTTTGAAAAATTTTCATAACCAACTTTTATCAAGGCAACAAAAATTATAATTTGTTTACTTCCTCAAAATTCATGTAGCAACCACATACCTCGAGCAATACCAAGTGAATCCTAATTCTACTAACTATCTTCTTAACTTCATGGAGCAAATTCCTCTTCCTTCACCTATCCACTACGAATTACTACTGCAATTGCTCGAAAGGCAAACCATGACAGCAGTTAATAACGATCCAAATTTACGGAATCAGGTGAATCAATTAATCATTACCCTGCGCAAAGCAGCCGTGCAGCAAAAGCAGTTGGAACAAGTTTGCGCTTGTTCTTCTATGGAAGTTTCCCATCGTTGGTCGATAAATCACCATAACCCGGAGCAAGTTGCAGCGTCTGAATAGTATCGGTACCCATAACTGCTAGTAGGGCAAAACAACTTATAGGTTATTGCCACTGAAAAAATCAGAATTTTTTTCTGGTTCTGAAGTAGTATTTTGAAGTTCAATATAGCCAAGTGTGAGGTGCGAAGAGAAAGTAAATCAAGGCTAAACAACTACAATTGACTACTTGCCCTACAACAGTTTTTTTGTTTTTCACTGCTAATCTACTGACTCATTGTACAGATACTGTAAATAATTAAATAGATGTTCAATATACCATTAAATTTAATTGCGATCGCGAAGCGCATGCCCATTACGGGCTTATCGCAAAATAATAAAATTTATCTGAATTATTGTCAAACTAGAAAAACTACCACGCCCCATGCCCCATGTACTATACTTTGGTTAAACAAAAAGAGCGAGGAAGGTGACTCAACTCGCTCTTTTAATTTGTATATTCCTTGATTTGGAATCAGCCTTCGCAAAAAGTGGAGTCTTTGCAACAACATTTTTTTATTCTCCGTATTGCACTACTCATAACTTATGCCGTCTCTAACCAATCGTAAATTTGTTCTAACTGCTCTAAAGTCACTAAACCATATTGCCATAAAATCATCGGCAATGGACCTGGATCTTGCTCGCTGTGGCGCAAAGCTACCGCCAGCGAAGCCGTAGAAATCGATAAATCATCTTGCAAAAAACTAATCAACCGCGAATAAGTAGACGGTGTCACTTGTATCTCACCTCTTTCAGTAGAGTGCATTGTCATATATCTATCCATAATTTATCAGTGGCTAGTAGCCAGTAATTCAATCGGTACTGCACGGTTGGGTGGAAAACCATTGAGTGCAATTGCTCCAATAGAAGAGAACAAAGGATAATTGAGGGAAGTAAACATTTTAGCTTTATTTCTTGCCGATAGTCTCAAGTAGCACTTCGCTTAATTTAAAAAATTTTAATACTTTTTACCTAAGTAATGACAGCTAATTTTATTTCTTGTAACAAAGATTCCATAGCCTATACTCCCTCATTAGCGACTATGTACACGTACACCAAAAGGAAGATTTTTGCTATCAAATTTTAAACTTGGTACCCAAACTTTTGACAGATCGGGCTAGTATTCGATTAGCAGCAATGCAAATCTTAGCATTACAAACTATTTTATACCACGATTTTTGATACTTTTTTAACAATAATCGGTAAATTATATATCTAGTAAGCTATATAGGCAGATATGCTCCGCTAATTATATAAGTAATTATTCTGTTTAAAGTGAATTAATTATTACTTTGTCTCCTTTCTTTAAGCTTAATTCAGCAGCTCGTCCAGAACGCAATTCAATTACTTGATCGATAAGAGTTTTTGGGCCGTAAGTGGGGCAAGGTTTTTGTTTACAAGGAGGTACGGAAGCCGCAATATATTGAACTGTTCCCTGACGAAGGAAAACCATATCTAAAGGAACAGGTACATTTAGCATCCAAAAACTAACTGGTTGGGGCGAATCAAACTCAAAGAGCATTCCCCGGTTATCTGGTAAAGCTTGTCTGTACATTAATCCCATTGCTTGCTGTTGGGGTGTTCGCGCTACTTCTAACTGAATTTTCGTACCGTTGGGAATTATTGCAACAGCAGAAATTGGTAGTTCTTGACCTAAATTATTCACTACTGTTGGAGTTGGAGATGTGGTTACTGGGGGTTTCGCTGGTGTCTGTTGAGAACAACTTATAAGTAAAATACCTAATACTATAGGTACTAATCTTTGAAAACGTTTCATGGAAATTTTAATCATTACTTGCAAGGAATACCCTAACAGGATTTTGGATTAATGGGTACTGGACAAGAACATGGGTAAGAGGTAAGGGGGTAACAATAAAGCTTTTTAATAGAAGAAAATCGAGGGAAGCTATGGGATGTTTTCTGAATCGAGCTATAAAGATAGGAGATTTTTATTTTCCGTGTAAGTTTCTTTTCGTCAAAACACGGTTCGCCTCAGTTGTCACTAAGACTCTCTCAATACATAGCCAACTCCCCGTACAGTTTGAATTAGCCGTTTTTGACTTTCATCTTCTATTTTTAGCCGCAGGTAGCGAATGTAAACTTCGATCACGTTAGACTCACCCATAAAGTCATAACCCCAAACATTTTCTAAAATCTGTTCGCGAGTTAGTACCTCACGGGGATGCTCCATAAGATACTTTAGCAGTTCAAATTCTTTCATTGTTAAATCGATTGCTCGTCCGTTATTAATTGCACGGCGAGTAGCGAGATCTAAAATTAAATCTCCAAAGCGCAATTGTTCTGAAGTGCTGATATCTTGCTTCAAATACAAGCGAACCAATTTCATGAAATTGTCCGAGCGGTAAGGCTTGAGAAAATAATCATCCGCACCTGCTTCAAGACAAGCTACTCTGTCATCAACTGAATCTCTAGCCATCAACATCAGTACCGGGGCACATACACCGCTACTTCTGAGATTTTTACATAACGATATTCCTGATTCTCCTGCCAGCATTCTATCGACAACAATCAAAGCTGGCTGGCGATCGCGACTATGTTGCAAGCCGGAGGTTGTATCATGAGCCAAAATCGGTTCGTAACCAATTTCTTTTAAATCAGAAGAAAGCTGCGAAGCAAGATTTTCGTCGCTTTCTATCACCAAAACACATTCTGCGTGAGCAAGGATCATATTAAGTCAGTGGACCTTAAATTAATTTTTTACAGACGTTATCCTTACAAAACGGGACAACATGTAATTAATTAGTTGCCCCTGGGCTCGAGATGCCCAATTCATAAACAGATTTTACGAATAGACGCTTATAACGTCTGAGTGGAAAGTAAGACGCGAAACAATGACAATAGTTGCTTTTATTACAATTAATTAATACTTGGCATGCTTTCTACAATGTTTTAGCACGTCCAAGTATTAACTGAAGATATGAAAATTTACAATATTATTAAGAATAATTTAATATTTGAGAGCTTTTAGTTGTGATATGTAAAAATCAACATATTAGCAGATTGAGTCAAGGGCAAATAAAACCCCATTCCCTATTCCCCATGCCCTATGCCCCATGCCCAATAATTAATTTAAGGAAGTTCCACAGATGTAGGCTTGGCAATATGAGGTAAACCCCAACCCAACTTTTCTCGTAATATTCGGAAAAATTCGGGTGATTGGAGGCGGATGAAACGGGCGCTGTAACTCGATTTTTCGATGTAAACGCGGTCTTCGGGTAAGACATAACACCCGCCGTTACCATCAACTGTCATCACTAATTGAGTTGTATTTACTGGACAGATATTAACTGGTTCATTATCTGGAAATACCAACGCCCTGGATGCTAAAGAATGAGGACAAATCGGTACCAGTTGTAGTACGGCTACACCAGGAGCTAAGACTGGCCCGCCAGCACTTAAAGAATAAGCTGTGGAACCTGTTGGCGTAGAAACAATTACACCATCTGCGGCTATATCTACTGTTGCATGATGACCTATGCCTATTTCAAAATGACACATTGAGGTCAAAGGTTCGCGATGCAACACCATTTCATTTAAACATAAAGCTTCCCAAAGTACTGATTCTTGACGAAATACTTTGACAGCAAGCATTGCTCGTTCTTCAATATTGTAATTACCTTGCAAAACTTGTTCTATAGCTAGAGGTAATTGATTGATATAAGCTTCCGTTAGAAAGCCCATGTGTCCGGTATTCACCCCCAGCATAGGAATACCACAGGGTGCCACCTGGCGAGATGCGGCTAATACTGTACCATCCCCTCCCAATACCACCACAAGTTTCATGGAAGAGTCGAAACCCGGAGGTGTTAGTCCCTCTATGGGTGTATGACATACGGGGCTTCGTCGAGTCGAGTAGCCGAGAATTCCACCGATACCTGTAGTGAGACATACATCCCAACCTTTCTCGGTGAATTTGTCTTTTAATTCGACGGCGATGCGAGCCGCCATCGGTTTCTCATCGTTATATATAATGCCTGCTTTCGGCACGCTCAAATATCCAAATAAAAGAAGACGTTTTTTATTAAACTAATAGTTACATATTTTGCGTATCTAGTACACACTTTATATAAAAAGGAAGCAGGGCAGGGGGATGGAAGGGGACAAGGAAGGGGATAAGGGGAAAAGGGGGAAATAAAAATTTCTCTGCTATTCCCTTCCCAGCAGTCTATTACCTATAACAATTTCTCCCTCCCTCAATAAATGAGGGTTACTTAGAGCGGTATAGGAGTAATTCCCGTACCTCATAACTCATAACTAAGCTGCTACGCATTTAATTTGTATAGTACTAGCGAGCTGTCCGGCTCGCACTACAGTACTTTCAAATTTTTGCATTATATAATTTAGCTGCACATCAGCTTATTCCCAATTCCCTTTTAAGAAGATTGTTTAAACGGAGTTCTTTTTTCCTTCTTTTTCTTTCCTTTATTTTGCTGGTAATCCAATTCTCTAAGTTTTTTCGTAATTCTGTTGAAATATTCTTGCAAATAAGATTCTAAAGTAGTTATTTCACTTTTATCGATGCCAAAAGCTTTGTATGTCTCATCCATCGGGGCATCTAATGATTTACCACTGGCCAAAACTTCTGTAAAAGCAAGTCTATCAGATACGTTCCATCCCCACTGAAAGAAACGAATTACATTACGAATCGCACGAAGTAAGTTTAACGGCATCCGCGTGATTCTAGCTGTTTTTCCAGATAAATTTTCGCACAAATTAATAATTTCTTGGGCACTCCAAGCGCGAGTTCCCACCACTGGAAAGGTTTTATTTTGGGTTTCTTCTGCTACAAGAGCCTTAATCGCAAATTTTGCTATATCTTGAGTATCTATGTAAGCAATGGGTGAAGATTCTCCCGTTACCCAAACTGGCTGTGCTTCGAGAATCGGAATACCATATTGTCCGACTAAGCCTTGCATGAAACCAGCTAGTTGTAAAACCGTGTAGTTTAAGCCGGATTCAGCTAAAAACAATTCCGTACACCGTTTGATTTCCATCAAAGGTACTTGTGGATAATCTTGATTGTTCAATATTGAGAAAAATATAAAACGCTCAACATTTGCTGCTACTGCTGCTTGAATTAGTGCAACTTTTCCATCCCAATCCACTTGTTTTATAGTCAGTGAATCGGTAGGGCGAGAAGTAGATGCATCTATTACAGCCGTTACACCATCAAGTGCAGCTTCAAGGGTATGGGGATAGCACAAATCCCCCGGTACTAATTCGGCTCCCCATTCTTTGAGAAATGCTGCCCTCTTCGCACTACGGACTAGACAGCGTACCTCGTAACCTTCATCAATAGCATGACGAGCTACCTGTCTCCCCAAGGTACCAGTGGCACCCACTATCAATATTGTCATCAGTTTTAATTAAAAAATGTTAACTTTTATTAAAACAATTTTATCAGAATTGTTTTTTTAAGCAAAAGTAAAGCAAAATTTGTTACTACCTCAGTTATTGAATGGCAGAGACTGCATTGAAGTCTCTAGCCAATCTATGAAGCGTTTTTGAGCAACTTATTCTTCAGGTTCAGCACCTTGGATCTTAAGCAATAAGCTACCAATGGCCCAACCAACGAAGATTAAACCGAAGGATAAGAAAGCTGCATTGAACATTTCGCCGCCCATTTGTGATTCTCCTTGTTTGCGAATTATTGAATTACGTTAAGTTTATCAGTTACTAGTTTGGTTATTCCTTTTTAGCGTAGATGGTTATAGTGTTTTTCGGTTGTTGTAAGTGAGTGGTGAGTGGTGAATAGAGACTGCCGCAGGTATTGTAGATGAGTGGTGAGTAAACCCTTGGGTGGAAAAGCCAAGCACAGTTTCACAATATTTACCCGTAGTGGAAAATAAATTTGAATATAAAAGCAAATATTAAAGTTTACTTTTCTTAATAATTTGAGACAATCTAATTAAGGAATTTTACAGCTTAGATTTATAATTAGCAATCGCATTATGTCTTTATCAAGCACCCAAACTTACAAAAATAAGGAAACTCTTAACCAAGCTGGCTGGGAAATCAAGCTACTCTACGACGGTGAATGTCCCTTGTGTTTGCGCGAAGTTAATTTTTTACAAAAGCGCGATGGAGGGAGAGGAAAAGTTGCATTTGTAGATATTGCAGCGGATGACTACAACCCCGAAGAAAACGGTGGGGTTGACTTTGAGACGGCGATGGGGAGGATTCATGGGGTTTTGCCCGACGGTACGGTAATTAAAAATGTGGAAGTTTTTCGTCGGGTTTATGAAGCTTTGGGGATGGGTTGGGTTTATGCGATAACTAAGTTACCGATTTTGGGTGCGATCGCTAATTTTATTTATGGTATTTGGGCGGATTATCGGTTAAAGCTTACGGGAAGGCCTAATTTAGAAACTGTTATGCAGCAGCGTCAGGAGAGACTTGGTTGTGATGATGAAGGGCGTTGTCGGGTGGATTAGATGTAATTTTTGACGCTGAATTTCGCCATTTTATGTTAAAAGATTTTGATGGCGAACAAATTCAAGATTTTATCAATCGTTGGCATCAATTAGCGTTTAACGATAAAGATGATGCGGAATTGAAAAAAGCACGACTCAACCGCGCTCTCAAATCATCGAAAGCTATTCAAGAATTAGCGGGGAATCCTCTTTTATTAACCATGATGGCGATACTCAGTCGTCATCGGGAATTACCAAGAGATAGGAGTACTTTATATGAAAAAGCAGCGGAAGTGCTGTTACAACAATGGGATGCGGAAAGATATTTAATTGATTCTAAATCCCGATAACCGCCGACTACACGAGTTATATTAATTCCGTTTTCTCTAGGGTAATAAAACACAATATAATCATCTACAATAAACCCGCGTAGATTTAGTGCAAGTCTTTCATAATTTTTACCCATACTAGGAAAATTAGCTACCAATTTACACTTTTTGCGTATATTATAGGAATCCGGTTTGATTTTTGAAATGATTTGTGTGGGCAGGCAAGAGGCAAAAGGCAAAAGGAAATAGGGTTCTAGAAGATTAAGAGGTACTGATATTTTTTCAATTTTCAAGTAGGATTCCTATATCAAAAAGCTTGCTAGCAGCTTTAGAGTTTCTGCGAGCAATATATTCACATATGTCATCTAAATCTTGGATTGCTTCATCTGAAAATGAATAATCACTCATTCTCTTGATTCCTCTGCAATCTTACTTATCTTTTCTTGCAATCTTGCAAAAACTATTTCACCATCTGTAACTCTTCCTTGTTCAATTTGTTCGGTTCCAACTGCAATTTTATTCCGCAATTCCTCCAACCTTCTTTCTTGTTCTTCTAGTAATTTAAACGCTTCATTAATAACATCATCCGCCGATAAAAATCTACCTGTAGCAATTTGCTCTTGAATAAATTTTTCGTGTTCCGGTTTAATTTCGATATTCATTATTTACCTGTCCTAATTAATAAAAGCATATTTTGTAGGGTGTGTACTCCACAGAAAAATATTGTGCGTAGCGAGGGATAAAATTAAACTACGCACCATTTTTTATTTTAACAATCTCGTTATTTGATTAAAGGATAGATGGTGCGTTAGACGAGCATTTAATTAATCTGTTAAATCACTATATAGTCGTGCGTCTAACACAACGGCAATAAAGCGGGAAGAGAATCTACACCGCTTTTTGCCTCCCCTACAAATATTAAATTACTCTCCATCTCTTCCCTCCTCACTCCTCCGCGCCTACCTCCGCGTCACTCTGCGTTTAAAAAACAAATCTTGACATCCACTAGCATTTTTAGTACAAATGCACTAAACACTACTTATATTAAACTTCTATTTTCAAATTCTTAAACTAGGAGACGTATTCAGTGCAATCCATCCAACCAGAAACCAAACAACGAATCGAAGAATTACGAAAACTCTTAATCAAAGCAAGTTACGACTACTACGTCCTCGATTCTCCCACCATGGAAGATGCAATTTACGATAAATTGTATCGCGAATTGCAAGATTTAGAAACTCAACACCCGGAATTAATCACTACCGATAGCCCAACGCAGCGAGTTGGTGAAAAACCTGCAACTGGTTTTACTTCTGTCGCTCATAATATTCCCCTTTACAGTTTAGAAAATGCTTTTAATATTAACGAGTTAAAAACTTGGGATGAAAGATGGCGACGAAATGCGTCTCCCCAAGAGCAAGTAGATTATGTTTGTGAATTGAAAATTGATGGCAATGCCTTAGCGTTAACTTACGAAAATGGCGTTTTGGTAAGGGGTGTCACTCGCGGTGATGGAGTATCAGGAGAAGATATTACTCAAAACGTGCGGACTATTCGTTCGATTCCTTTAAGATTAAATTTGGATGATGTTGAAATACAAAATAATGCTTCTTTACAAAGGATAGAAGTGCGTGGTGAAACATTCTTACCTTTGGATGTATTTGAAAAAATTAACCAGGAAAGATTATTATCTGGCGAAAGTCAATTTGCAAACCCCCGGAATGCTACTGCCGGTACTCTCAGACAGTTAGATTCCCGTAAAGTTGATAAAAGACGCTTGGATTTCTTTGCTTATACTTTGCAAATTCCCGGTATGGATGATGCAAGTATTGCGAATAATCAATGGGAAGCTTTGGAGTTATTGCGAAAATTAGGCTTTAAGGTAAATCCCAATAAACAACTTTGTCCTTCTCTAGATCAAGTTGCTCAATATTATCAGCATTGGGATAAAAAACGGTTAAATTTACCTTACATGACTGATGGGGTTGTAGTAAAGCTCAACTCGTTCCCGTTACAACAAGAATTAGGCTTTACTAATAAATTCCCTCGATGGGCGATCGCACTTAAATACGCAGCCGAAGAAGCACCAACCCGCGTAGAGAATATTACGGTTAATGTTGGTAGAACCGGTGCGCTGACTCCCTTAGCGGAAATGCAACCCGTACAGCTTGCGGGAACTACAGTATCGAGAGCTACCTTACATAATGGCGATCGCATTGCTCAGTTAGATATCCGAGTTGGCGATAC
>JBCCSG010000192.1:0-13601 GCA_039200565.1 Cyanobacteria bacterium P01_D01_bin.50
TCCCAAATCGGGATAGTTGGCCTTAATCCATTCGCTCTCCATGGCTTGCCATCCGGCGATGATTGCTGGGGTAACTTCTAAGTGAAACTGAAAACCATTCCCCATCTCCCCATCTCCCCATCTCCCCATCCTCCTCTACCACACCTCCCCAAAAACCCGCTATTATATAGGCGATGACCATTTTTACCAACAGACAAGGGAAGGGGAGTTGTGGAACGCTTTAATTCAAAAGTCTTTGCTCTGGTTTCGTTCGGCAATATAATGCTTTCAACCCTTTTATTGTCTGTTGGGGTTGCTGGTGCTAAACCTGTAATTTCTCAATCTTCTAATTACATTGTTGCTCAAGCTACGACTGGGCAACAGGAATTGGAACAATTACGACAACAGCAGCGAGTACAAGAGCAGGTACAAGCAGAAGCGAATCGGGCTTTCAGCCAAACTACTGCTTTATTTAATGCGCTGCTCGCTACTTTAGTTTTATTAATGATAGGGGTGATTATTGCCATATTCCTATTAAGACGAGCAGTTTTTCGTGAGGTAACGAATTTAGTAACGGCGCGTCTTAAGGAGTTGGGTGATTTAGAAGCAAGAATCGCTAGCGCTAATAAAAGGGTAGAAAAACTCATTGAAGAAGCCCAAAATACCGTTAATGATTTGAATAACGAAGCCAAAATTTTAAGCGAAGATATTGGCGGGAAGCAAGAAGGTTTATCGGTGTTGGTTGCGGATTTATCTGCGTCGAAGCAACAGGCTTTATCGGAGATTGAGTCGCAAATAGCTGTTTTTAAAGAAGCTTTGAATAAATTAGATACGGAATTTACCGGTAAGCTCGCAGAAGTGCAAGCCAACGCACAGCAGCAAGGTAATTCAATTATTCAAAATTTGGAACGTTTGAGTGCCGAATTTGTACCTCAGATGAAGGGGTTACAATCCGATGTGCTCCAACAGAAGGATGATGTGGTAGAAACTCTCAAACAGTCGCAAATTGATTTTGTTAGCGAATTAAAGGAACTTCAATCGGCGGCAGAGCAGCAGCGAGATTTGATTTTGGTTTCTTTGCAAAGTCTTTCGGCAGAATTTAAACCCAAGTTAGATGTGCTGCAAGCGGATTTACAACAACATAAAGATTTAACCGCACAAAATATCAAGCAGTCGCAAATCGATTTTTCAACCGAGTTACAACAGCTTCAATCGGCTACACAAGCACAGCAACAGCAAACTTTACAGAATTTACAGCAGTTAGAATCGAATTTTGCTCCTCAATTATCAGCGATTCTCACTCACGTACAATCCCAAAAAGATGCAATTATCGAGAATTTGAAACTTTCCGAAAATCAATTTGCATCTCATATTTCTCAATTACATAGCGAGCTACAAACTCAAAAAGACGGCACTTTACAAAGGTTTGCCGGTACGGAATCCGATTTCGCCAATCAACTTTCTCAACTTCAACAAGATGCTCAACAACAACGAGATACACTTTTACAGCAATTAAATAAATTATCAGCCGATTTTGCACCGCAGTTAGATGATATTGAAGCAGATGCTAGAGAAAAAGCTTCCCAGCAAAAAGATGTAGCACTGCAAAATCTGGAAAAATTATGCTCGGAAATTAACGCCGAATTGCAGCAAGCTCAAAACTTGATAAGCGAGCAAGTTAAGTCAACTCAAAATAATGTAAGCAATCTCGAAACTTCTGTCGCTGCCAAACTCGCAGAATCTCAATCGGGAATTCAATCGCAAAGACAGCAAACTTTACAAAACTTATCCCAACTTGAAACAGAATTGCGATCGCAGTTTGCCCTTTTACAATCTGAATTACAAAATCGTAAAGATTCAACTTGGCAATTGTTGCAAAATCTGGAAGCAGAAGCGAATCACAAAATCTCAACAACTACATCGGGAATTGAATTTCAACAAAATCAAACCTTGGAAGGTTTGCAAAAGTTAGAAAATACAGCTCGCGAGCAACTGAGTGCTTTACAAGCGGAAATTACAGTTCGTAAAGATTCTAGTTTAGATAAATTGGATAAATTAGAATCTACCTTAAGCGAACAATTAGCGTTAGTTCAATCAGATGCTGAAGTAGAGAAGCAGCAGATACTACAGAAATTATCAGAAATTACACCTAGTGAAATAGCTAGCTCTGCCGTTGGTGAAATCCTGCAAAAGCTACAGAAAGTAATCGAACCAATTGAAACACTAAAATCAAATCATCCCCAATTATTTGTAAATACCGATGAATTTGTGACTCGGGGTAATGAGTTATTTACAGCAGGGAATTACGAACAAGCTATTGAAGCTTACAATCAAGCCTTAGAAGTACAGCCAGATAATGAAAAAGTTTGGTATCAGAAAGCTTTAGCATTGTGGGAATTGAAACGATACGAAGACGCGATCGCCACATTTGATCAAGTCTTAGAAATTAAACCTGACGATGCCGATAGCTGGTACCATCGCGGTTTAGCATTAATGGAACTAAAGCGTTATGAAGCTGCAATCTCCGCTTTTGGTAAAGTTGTGAAAAAGCAGCCAGATAACGAAAAGCTGTGGTTTCTCTTAGGAATGAGTTTGGGAAGAATCAAGCGTTACGATGATGCGATCGCCGGTTTCGATCGAGCGTTGAAAATCAAACCAGATTATTATCAAGCTTGGGTTGATAAAGGTGTAATCTTAGGTAAATTGCAGCGTCATGAAGATGCTTTTAAATCCTTCGATAAAGCCGTAGAAGTAGAACCAACTAATGCAACAGCTTGGATGAATCGCGGTATGGCTTTAGAAATGCTCGAACGTTACGAAGATGCGGTAACTTCCTTTGATAAAGCCATTACCTTGTATCCTACACCCAAAGCTTGGGATAAACGGGGTTATGTTTTGATTGAATTGCAAAAGGATGAAGAAGCATTAAGAAGTTTTGAGAAAGCCTTGGAATTAGACCCGAATTATGGTAGCGCTTTTTATAATAAAGCAATTGCTTTTAGTTATCAAGGTAAAGTAGACGAAGCAGTGGAAACTTTGCAAAAAGCGATTAATTTGAATTCTCAGTACAAGCAAGATGCTGTAAATGACCCAGATTTTGAAGGAATTGCGAAAGAAGAGAAATTTAAGGAATTGGTTAATTCCTAATTAAATGTAGGGTGTGTTATGGCTCGAAAAATTTTGATTCTTGTTGAGTTATTTTGAGGGTGCCATAACGCACCATTTTACAATTTAAAATTGTTAAACTCATAACCTATTACAGGTGTTATTTTGCCTCCCATAAACCAAATTGGGAGTATATATTGACGATATCCAGAAAAGTTCTTGATATTATGATTGAGTAATTCATAGATAGTTGATTAAAGAGTAGGTTGGGTGAGGTGCTTTTATCCCACATTCGGCACCCTAATCTGTAGCATTCGGTTATCACGGGCAATACATTAAAATCAAAAGAATCAAATCATACAAAAAGCTAGAAATATTTACTATAATTTTTTTATTATCTTGGGTTATCATAACTGATGGATAAGATTAGAATTTTATTTTTAGCAGCCGATCCCAGCGATTCCGCCCGTTTGCGACTGGGGCAGGAATTGCGAGATATTCGAGAGAGATTACAAATCTCCAAGTTACGAGATAACTTCTTCCTCGAATCCCGTGAATCTGTGCGCCCTAGAGATATAACCCAGGCAATTTTTGATGTTGAACCTCAGATCGTTCACTTCTCCGGACATGGGCTAAGTACTGGGGAACTTTGTTTTGAAGATGTTTTGGGAAAAACACAGGCAGTACAACCTGAAGCACTTGCTAATTTATTTGAGTTAGTCGCAGAACAAGTTAGTTGTGTAATTTTGAATGCATGTTATTCCGAGAAGCAAGCAAAGGCAATTGCTCAACATATTCCTTTTGTTATGGGAATGAACCAAGCTATTGGAGATAATGCAGCAATTACTTTCGCCACAGGTTTCTATAAAGCATTGGGAGCAGGACGCTCATATAATGAAGCTTATAAGTTTGCTCGTGTAGAAATTCAATTAGAAGGTATTACGGAAAATTTAACCCCTGTTCTTTACGCAGAAAAAGTGGCAAAAAATACACCGTTACTTCATCATGAGACTCAATCACCTTTAAAACAAACGCTTCCAAACTCCAAAAAAACAGTAGAAACAACTCCAGATGAATGGTTTGAAGGCAAACCATCACGATTTAGAAATTTTTTACGCTCTTTATTCGAGGACAAATAGTCTTCAAGAGGTCTCTTATGTATGTATAAATCTAATATTAAGCTAAAAAATACAAATCCTTGGCTTTATGGATTAATAGGTCTAGGTCTAAATACCTTGTTGTCTATTGGCATTCGTACTTATGTTGCTGAAGCTCGTTATATTCCAGGTGGAGCTATGATACCGACTTTAGAAATAGGAGATCGTTTATTAGTTGACAAAATAAGTTATTACTTTAAAGATCCTGAACGTAAAGAAATTGTTGCTTTCTGGCATATAGAAAATGTAAAACAAAAAGGTAATGCATATATGTTTCGAGTTATCGGATTACCAGGTGACACAATTGAAATTAATAATGGAAAGGTTTTGATTAATGGAAACGTTCTGAGTGAAAACTATATCAACGGACCACCAGACTACCAATGGGGTCCTGTAATTGTTCCCTCTGATAACTATCTTGTACTAGGAGATAATCGTAATAATAGCTATGATGGACGGTTCTGGGGTTTTCTTCCCAGAAAAAATATTTTTGGTCGGGCTATCTTCCGCTTTTGGCCTCCCAATAGAATTGGTGAACTGTGATTATCTAATACTTGATATTTAGAAACTATGAAAAATAACTTAAAAGGTGAAGTAAAAATTCAACATACTATCATTGAAAGAGCTATCAACAACGATTTAGAAGCTCTCAAAATCATGTTTGAACAATTCATTCCAGAAGATGAGGAAGTTTATCTAGCTCAATATCTGGGACTAAAAGGTATATAGGGAATGGGAACCCATAGTTTTGCATGTGTAACTAACCGTCGTATTGCAGATATCAGCGTCGGACGCTTTAGCGAAGTCATTTATCAAGACGGCTACTTAGAATTTATTAACAGTAGTGTTCTTTATCAACCGTCCAAGTTAGCTTTGTATCTCTTCATTATAACCTGGCTTTTCCTGAGTTTTATCATTAGTTTTGTCGTTGGTACTTTAACACTCTCTCAATTAAATTATATAGTTGGATTCATTGCTGCAATGCTTTTCCTTATTATTTTCATTTTACTAATTCCTTACGTGATTAAATTGTATTATGCAAATGTCAAATGCGGAATTCTTTTTTGGGTCAGAGAAGGAGTTCCCATTTATATTTTTTCCAATCGCAGATTTATAAAACGAGCAAATATGCTTTGCCGTGATATAGCTTTGTATAGAGAGAAGCGACTCAAAATAATTCAAGAAGGTTGTAAGTAACGTAAATGCTGTCTGGTTTTACTTTGTTAGCGTGCGAATTTATTCGCAGTGTTCTTTCAAATCTTTTCTTATCAAACGCTCTAAGTATTCTGAGGCACTTAAACCTGATTTTATCGCTTTTTCTTGCATGCCATGCCACGCATAATCAGTGATTAACGGGTTCCTTTTCTTTTTAAGACCCTCGTACAAAACGGGGGTGTCCTTCATTCTTTTTTTTCCTCTTCCTGTTGACATTTTTAGAACAACCTCTTAGACTAAATGTATCATAGCAAAGTCAAGGAGGTGATTCAAGTTGCTAGTTTTAGAATACAAAGTGAAAGGTAGTAAGAGTCAATATAAAGCTATTGAAGAGTCTATAAAAACTACCCAATTTATCCGCAACAAGTGTTTGCGCTACTGGATGGATTGTTCAAAAGAAGACAAAATTAATCGTTTTGCTTTAAATAAGTATTCTACAGAGCTACGCAACGAATTTAAATTTGTAAAAGATTTAAATAGTATGGCTGTTCAGTCTGCAGCAGAAAGAGCATGGTTTGCAATATCAAGATTTTACCAAAACTGTAAGTCAAAAAAAACTGGTAAAAGAGGATTCCCAAGATTTCAAAAGGACAACCGCTCAACAGAATATAAAACCTCTGGCTGGAAGCTGCATTCAACCAAACGACGCATTATCTTTACTGATAAAAAAGATATTGGTGAACTGAAGCTTCTAGGGTCATGGGATATTCATACTTTCTCGGTCAAAGCGATAAAAAGAGTTCGGTTGGTACGTCGCCCTGATGGGTATTACTGTCAGTTTTCTGTTGATATCAATAGTTCCAAGCAACTAGAGCCAACTGGTAATCAAATAGGTCTAGATGTTGGGTTGGAACACTTCTACTCAGATAGCAATGGAGAACATTTAGAAAACCCAAAATTCTTGAGGAAAGCCGAAACAAAAATAAAACGTTCTCAAAGGAGAATTTATAAGCATAAAAAAGGTTCAAATAAACGTCGTAAATCAAGAAAAATATATGCTCGTAAACATTTAAAAGTAAGTAGGCAGCGTACCGAGTTCGCTAAGAGAATAGCACTCACGCTTGTATCATCTAACGATGTAATCGCCTATGAAGATTTAAATGTTAGGAACATGGTAAAAAACCATTGTCTGGCAAAGTCTATTAATGATGTAGCGTGGAAACTTTTTAGACAATGGCTCGAATATTTTTCTCAGAAATATGGTCGTTTAGCAATTGCGGTTAAACCGCACTATACAAGCCAGATTTGTTCTAATTGTGGAGTAAAAGTTAAGAAAACTCTCAGTCAAAGAACACACAATTGTAAGTGCGGATGCATTTTGCAAAGAGATGTAAATGCTGCAATTAACATTCTTGAAAGAGCTAGGGGAGGGCATCCCCAAAGTAACGCTCAGGGAGTAGTAACCTCTACTCTACTTGGCGAAAGCCTGGTAGAGCAAGTTACTACGATGAACTGAGAATCCCAGTGTCTGCCTTACCTGGGAGTGTCAACGCTTTCAATCAAATTAATAGTGGTGTCTAACCCAACCTACTCACTTTACCCTTGGAGAGTAATTCATCTCAAACCTAACCGATAGGAAGGTTAGCTTGAAGATGAATTGTGAATGAGACTCTACCTTAAAGGGTAGTTCCATGCCCGCTTACTTTGTTGCGAAAATCTGTTTCATAATACATCTTCAGCAGCACGTAAAACTAATTTACGAGCCACAGATTGGATACCGGTATGTTCAAAGTAATTGGTACTCTGATCGAGAAAAGCTGCGACAAAATCTAATTTATCATCAGAAAACTCGATAAAGCCACCGATTTTGTTAAAAACAGATTTCGGCGTTAAGCCAGTAGAGCTAACTAGATTGTCCATCCACCCGGAAACCGAGCTGAAGGTTGAAGCAATAAAACCAACTTTATCATCGCTAGGAATAGAGCCTTGAATTGCTCCAAAAACGGGGTTATTTTCAAAAGTCCTTTCCCCTTTATTATCGATGGTATCTTGGGCTTTTTTCAGAAAATCAGGCCCTAAAGGAATCAAGCCATCTATGGCAACTAAAGCAACCATCCGCATCAAAGCAGCCCCCGTATAATTTTCGCGCAGCTTGGATACAAAATCGATAGGATCGAGTTGAATGCCATTAAGTTTGGAGTAAGCGATTAACTCAGCAACAATTTTTAGACACAAGTCAATGGATTGAGTGGTATCTGCCTTGGGCGTTAACTTATTTAAAAAGCTGAGGAAGCCTATTTTTTCACCGATTTTGTTCGCCATAGCTGCCGTACCCAGAGCTTTATCAGCATTATCGACAATTCGATAAAACCTTATAGCTCCTTGATAGCCGTTATCTTTATCGTTATATAACTCAATCATCCGATTGCGGATTTGCATAACTGTGTTAGCATCATTTGCTCCAGTTATGACTGAAATGGTTTTGTCGCAACCCACGACGTTTTCCCATTTCCCAGGTACGGCAAAGCTTAGGGCGTTTAGCGTCTTCACCGTCAGGTTGTTCGCTGGCAATTCGTCGAGTAGTTCAATAATAGAATCGCTCAAAATGCACTCCTTATGTATATTCTCTACTTTATATATTCTTCAACTTTAAGCTCTCTCAAATCCAAAGTAACACAGCTTGTATCTTGTTTACTTTAGATACGCAGTACTGTAAATAACATGTTAATACTGATAAAATAGTATTTTTAAAATAATGGATTTAACTCAATTGATGTTAATACTGGCAACAGTGGTGGGTGTGGTAGACGGAGAAACGATTCGCGCTCAAAATATAAATGGAGAAGCAGCAACAGTAAAGCTGGCTTGTATTGATATACCCAACAGAAAATACGATCAAGATGCAGCAACCCACAACTTGGAAAAGCTTTTACCAAAAGATACTCCCGTGGTTATTCGGTTTGCAGATACCTATCGAAATGAACAAATTATTGGAGAAGTATTTTTAGATAATCAATCCGTAAATTTGCAAATGGTAAAGGAAGGGAAAGCTTTTGTAGATAAACTATCTGTAGAAGAAGATTGTTATGAAAACAGAACCCAGTATTTAGTAGCAGAAGCCAATGCGAAACAAAAAGGGTTGGGTTTGTGGGAGAAATCCAGATATGTCATGAATGGGCATAGAAGGGATCGTTAAAAAAGCCAAAAGCAAGCAGCGTCGTCTTCGCCAAATATATAACATTGATGCTTGTACATGAGGTACAAGCATTAATTATTAAACTCTTGTGGTACGGAGCTACCTCCGCCTTGATGAAATATGCTGTATAAGGCCAAGACAGCGCTATTACAAGCATTAATTAAGCGAACTTGATACAAGCAAATAACTATTGATCGATGCTTTGACTATACCTCTTCAGCAGCTTGCAAAATCAATTTCCGAGCCACACTTTGAGTACCAGTATGTTGGAAGTAATTGGTAGTCTTGTCGAGAAAAGCCGCCACAAAATCTAAGCTATCATCGGAAAACTCAATAAAACCACCGATATGATCCAAAATTCCTTCCCGGGTTAAGCCCACAGAGCCAACTAGATTATCCATCCATCCGGAAACTGCACCGAAGGTGTTGCTAATGAAGCCAACTTTATCATCGCTGGGAATAGAGTCTGCAATTGCTCCAAAGGCGGGAGTCTGTGCAAGGGCGCTTTCTGCATTATCATCAAGGGTATCTTGGACTTTTTGCAGAAAATCAGGCCCTAAAGGAACGATCCCATCGATAGCGACTAAAGCAGCCATCCGCATCAAACCAGGTCCAGTATAGTTCTCTTGTAGTTCGGAGACAAACTCTCCCGGGTTAAGTTCAATGCCGTTAAGTTTAGAATAGGCAATTAACTCGGCGACAATTTTTATGCACAAGTCAATGGATTGGGTAGTATCAGCCTTGGGCGTTATTTTATTCAAAAAACCGAGAATACCAATTTTTTCACCGATTTTATTGGCCATCGCCGCCGCACCTAGGGCTCCGTCAACACCTTCGACAAGGTTGTAATACCACATAGCTCCCTGGTAACCATTATCCCTGTCGTTATACAACTCAATCATCCGATTGCGGATGTGCATAACTGTATCTGCATCATCTGCTCCGGTTATGTCTAAAATGGTTTTGTCACAACCCACAGTGTTTTCCCATTCCCCAGGCACAATATAATCTAGGGCATTTAACGCTTTTACCGTCAAATTGTCTGATGGTAATTCGTCGAGTAATTCAATAATGGAATCGCTCAAAATATACTCCTTTATATATTCTTTTACTCTAAGTTATCTCAAATACAAAATAACACAGCTTGCGAGTTAAATCACAAAAATAAATAGTTATTTATTTCATAAATATTACTCTTTTTTACTTGCTCGTATAAATCATTAAAAGCTGAAAATACCTGCAATAAAGCTATTTGATTTAACTTTGCTTCTATGGCTAAATTAAACTTTGAGGATTATTATTTTTTTCTTAAAAAAACATAAAATTTGATTTTCGTCTGGTGCGATCGCCTAGCTAAGGAATTCAAAAATCATAAGTAACACCTAATGTTAATTAACTGTTAAATTTCATCTTCTTACTTTTCCTACTTTTCCCACTTTTCTTACTTTTACTTACTTTTTTCTATTATATTCCCGCTCTAAAACTACCGATATTTCTTTATCTTTTATCTATAGAAGAATGGCAATTATCACAAGTAACCGGTAGCGCCGTACCCTGATTGTCTTATTACTGTGTTCAAAAATCAGTCAATGTACAAGCAATGGTAATAAAGCGAATATCTACACCCTTCGGGTATCTCGTATCTCCTATTATCGAACACGCTCCGTTGTAGGAAGTGGCGTGGAAACCCCACGCACTGCTTCACCGCTTTTTACCTCCCCTACAAGAAGCCATTCCTATTTATCTATTTTCTCTATGCCCTATAGCTCTCACAGTTTTATTATTTGCATACTCATAATCAGATTGCCATTTCCGCTCACCTTGAGGAGTTAGGGAGCCAGTGCGTTACTCGCAAACACAGCTGTTGTCGCAATGGGTTTCTTTTAAAATTAGTTAAACTTTCGGGAAACACTTGTAGCGAAATTGTATCTATATTTTATATATACCGACGAATCCAATGATTATTTTGTATGTAAAGGATTAAATATCAGGAATCAATCGAAAATAGTCTTATATAGCTTATATAGGAATCCTAATTGATTTTTGTTCCCACAGCGTGCCTTGTGGGCATAAAATCTCTACAGAGTTTTTTCCTATTCCTTACCTAAACGAATAATTTCATTAATCAAGCCAGATTTTATTATATAGCAATCCTATATGAGTTGTTGGTTTTTGTGAAAAACCGGGTTTCTTAAATCTCACAAATGATTTAGGAATGCTATATGTTGATACTTTACATCAATCGCGATAAATTTCAGAATTATTTTAGTAACAGAGATTAGATATATGGGAGAAAGAAAACCGTCTACAGATGAACGCTTTCTAGTTTGTGGTTTGGGAGGATTAGGGCAGCAATGTGTAGTTGCACTCAAACAATTCGGAGTCAAGGTTATCGGAATAGAGTTAGTACAGCCAAGCAGTTGGAGAATTCCCAATATAGATAATTTGCTTGATGAATTAATTATTGGTGACTGTCGTCAAAATAGCGTTTTTGAACATGCGAAAATCGAACTTTGTCGCGCTGTCTTGATTGTCACTAGTAACGAATTGATCAACGCCGAAACTGCGATCGCAGTACGACAAATGAATAAAAATGCACGTTTGGTAATTCGTTCGACAAAAGAAAATTTAAATCAACTTTTAGAAGAGCAGTTAAGTAATTTTGTTGCTTACGATCCAATTCATTTATCAGCAGCATCCTTTGCTTTGGCAGCTTTGGGAAAAGATTCATTAGGATTTTTCAATTTAGATGGTAACTGGTTGGGAATATTTCAGCATAAAGTTCGTTATGCCGATATGTTTTATAATCGTCAGTTGTTTGAAGTAAATTCTGGTTCTCGGAAGTTGCTCTGTTATTTACCGAATATTAACTATAGCTTTAATTGCTTTTATGATTGGGATTCTGAAGCAATAATTCAGGAAGGTTCAACTCTTATATATGTCCAAGAAATTGACAGTATGCTGTCAAACATACAAAGAGATTCGGTTAATAAAAGTCGCAATAAAAAGCAAATATTGCAAAAGCCTAATGATTTTATCAAGAAAATTAAAATTAGAAAAAAAATCTTAGAATATTGGCATTCTGCTTCGCAAATTCGCCGTGTAATGATTGTTTCTGCTTTAGTTACTATCGCTTTAACAATTCTAGGAACTATATTATTTTACCTTTTAGTAGATCGGTCTAGTATTGCTTTTTATATCGCAATAAGTTTACTATTAGGTGGATATGCAGATTTTTTATATAGCGGATATTTACAGTCTCCAATTCTACAAATTGTAGCCCTAACATTAGCGATAACTGGAACTGCTTTTGTGGGTGTTTTATATGCTTTAGCTACAGAAAAACTTTTATCTGCTAAATTTCTATTTTCTAAACGACGCACTCAAATTCCTGAAGAAGAACATACAGTAATTATTGGGATTAAAAGAGTTGGAAGTAAGGTAGCAAAAATATTACAGGAATTCCATCAACCCATAGTAGGTGTTGTCTTAGAAGATGACTTCGATATCAATCATTTACCTGATATACCTTTATTTGCTGGCAATTTAAATGAGTCTTTGAATAAAGTAAATCTCTCTACAGCGAAAAGCGTAATTGCTACCACCGAAGACGAAATGTTAAACGTGGAATTAGGGTTAAAAACTCGAAAAATTAACCCCGAAAGTAACTTAGTAATTCGTACTTTTGGACAACGTTTGAGTGAAAATTTAGCACAAATCTTACCCAAGTCTCAAATTATATCAGCTTACGCAGTCGCAGCAGAAGCTTTTGCAGGAGCAGCTTTTGGTGAAAATATTCTCGATTTATTCCGCCTCCACAATCAAACAGTTTTAGTCACCGAATATCAATTTAGTGAAGTTGATACTTTAAATGGTTTAATGCTTTCAGAAATTGCTTACGGTTATGGAGTTGTACCAATTTTATACAAAAATCCACTCCGTTCTGGAGAATTAATGCCGAAAGAATACAGGAAAATAGAACCAGGTGTGAGTTTAGTTGTATTAGCAACTATTGACGGCTTAAAAAGGATGGAAGAAGGTAGAATTGGTATTTATCCAAAACATTGGCAAATAGTAATTGAAACTGCAATAACAGACGAAGCTAGATTTGAAGGTGCAAATCAAATTGCCAATATTTCTAATTATCCCCTGGATAAAGCTAGAGATTTAATACGCAATTTACCTCAAACTTTACCAGTACCTTTATATAAACTCCAAGCACAACGTTTGATCAGAATTTTGGAAAAAGCTCAGGTTATGGCTAGTTTGAAAAGAATTTAGGAGTTGGGAGTTGGGAGTTAGGAGTAAGAAGTAAGAAGTAAGAAGTAAGAAGTAAGAAGTAAGAAGTAAGAAGTTGGGAGTTAGGAGTTTGCTCTAAGAAGGTATTTTGCGAATAATTAACTAAAAAATATAACTACTCCCTTCCCACAATCAAATTGCCTATAAGAAAACGCAGCATTTTGTAATTTGCTACGTCTAATTATTTACATATTTAATTTAAATTAACTTTTTATTTCAAAGACATTTGTCCCTTATTCTCCACAACTTCGCGGATGCGGTAAATTGGTCTACCTTGGGATTCGTGGTAAGTACGCATCAACAACTCAGCAAGTAAACCGAAGCAGAAAAGCTGTACTCCAGTTACCAAAAGTAATACAGCCAAAATTAATAAAGGGCGATCGCCAATATCTTGACCTAATATTAATTTTTCCCAGGTTAAATAAGTACTTATTACTCCACCTGAAACCATGAAGATTAAACCCCAGAGTCCAAAAACGTGCATCGGACGATTGAGGAATTTCTTCATGAAGGCAATGGTAAGCAAGTCCATCACTACTCGGAAAGTACGACCTAAACCATATTTACTGCTACCAAAACGACGTGCGTGATGGCGTACGGGCATTTCGGTAATTCTTGCACCTTCGATGTAGGCTAAGGCAGGTAAGAAGCGGTGTAGTTCGCCGTATAAATTCATATCGGCTACAAGTTCGGCGCGATAGGCTTTCAGA